>DATBBI010000185.1:0-2502 GCA_036271115.1 Trebonia sp. | reverse complement strand
GAGCTGGCCGGGCGCATCCTGGAGCAGACCCGCGGCCACACCCTGTTCGTGGTCGAGGTGCTGCGCGCGCTGGCGAGCGGCGAGGAAGGCGTGCCGGAGTCGCTGCGGACCGCCGTGCAGGCCCGGGTCCGGCGGGCCGGGCCCGGCGTCGAGGCGCTGCTCCGGGCGGCCGCAGTGCTCGGCGCCACGGTCGACCCGCTGACCGTCGGAGTCATGCTCGACTTGGTCCCGACGACCGCGCTCGAGCTGTGCGAGGCGGCGCTCGGCGCCCGGCTGCTCGTGGTCAGCGGTCGCGACTACGAGTTCGCCAACGACCTCATCCGCGAGGTCTTGTACGCCAGCACCCCGGAACCGACCCGGCTGGCCTACCACCGCCGGGCGGCCGACCTGCTGACCAGCCAGCCGGAATCGCTGGCCAGGCACGCCGCGGCGGCGGGTGACTGGCTGCGCGCGGGCCGGGCCTGGCTGCGGGCCGCCGAGGACGCGACGCGCCGGTACGCGGCCAGCGACGCCGTGGCGCTGGCCACCCAGGCGCTGGAGGCGGGCGAGCAAGCGGCCGACATGGAGGTATCCGCCCGCGCCCTGGTCCTGCGCGGCCGCGCGCACGAGGCCACCGGCGCGCACACCGCCGCACTCGACGACCTGACCCGGGGCGCCGAGGGCGCCCGCACGGCAGGCGACCGCCGGCTGGAGATGCTGGTCCTGCGCGAGCTCGGCGGGGACGTCCCCGTCTCCCGGGGCAAGCCGGCCAGCTACTTCGCCGCCAACCTGGAAAGCGGGCTGCGGATCGCGGAATCGCTCGGGGACCGGGCCAGCGAGGCGAAATTCCTCTCTCGCCTCGGCGTCATCGCGGCCAACCGGCTCCAACTCGACGCCGCGCTCGGCTATGGCCTGCGGGCGGTGGCAGCCGGACGCGCGGGCGCCGACGATCAGGCCCTGGCGGACGGTCTCGACGGGCTGAAGAATGCCTGCCTCAGCCTCGGCGATACCCGTGCCCTAGCTGACGTGCTCGCTGAGCTGACCCCGTTGCTGCGTCGCCGGGGGGATCTGTTCCTGCTGCAATGGGCGGAGTTCGAAGGCGCCTTCCTGGCCGTCGCCGCGGCGGACTGGGATCGCGCGACCGCCGCCATCGAGACGGCCATCGAGGTGAACCGCGCGAGCGGTTATCCGCACTGCACCGCCTGGTACATGACTCATCTCGGCTGGCTGGCGCGACTTCGCGGCCGCGACGACGAGGCCATCGCGGTGGGCCGCCGCGCCGTGGACCTGTGCGTACAGCACACGCACCACTGGTGGCAGGCGGCGACGCGCGCCATGCTGGGTGACACCCTGCTGGTGAGCGGGGATCGGACCGGAGCAGTCACGCTGTACGAGGAGGGCCTGGCCGCCGCGCGTAAATCAGGCATCGAGGCGTACCTGCTGCGCTGTTCCGCCCCGCTGGCCGCCGCCACCGGATCGCGGGCCCGGCTCGCCGAGGCGGCCGGGCTACTCGACCGGGCGAGCATCCCGGACGGCGGCGCCTGGATGCTGGGCTACGAGGCGTACCTGTCGCTCGCGGAAGCATGGCTGGGGCACGGCGAGCCGGACCGGGCTCGCGCGGTGCTGGCACCGGTGCTGGCCGTCGCGGAGCGGGAGCCGTGGATCCCCGCCCTAGCCGCGGCATTGGCGGCGGACGGCCGCGCCCTGGCCCGGCTGGGCCAGCGCGAACAGGCCCGGGCGGCACTCCAGCGAGCCGCCCGGCTCGCCGCTGAGCACGGGCTGCCGCACGTACTACGCGAGGCCAGCGAGGCCCGGCAGCGCCTCGGATAGGCCGCGTCGGAAAGCCGCCTCGGAAAGCCGCCTAGGAATCGGAAAAGGTGCCTAGGAAAAGGCCGCTCAGACGAGCTCGGCGAGCAGGGCGGCGGCCCGGGCGGCACCGTCGGTCTCGACCGGGCGGTAGCTGACCGGACGGCCGATCTCCGCCGCGATGGCCTGCGCCAGCGCTTCGGGCCCGGTCTGGTCGTAGTCCAGGCAGCGGCCCGCGCCGTACCGGTCCAGGCGGTGCCTGACGTGGAAGTTCTGCTCGAAGTGATGACGCAGCGGCACGTAGATGAACGGCCGCCCGGAGGCGGTGAGCTCCATCGTGGTGGTCAGCCCGCCCTGCACCACGGCCAGGTCGCACGCTGCCAGGTGCCGGTACAGGTCGGGCACGTAGCCGCGCACCTCGAGGCCGTCAGCCGCCGGCAGCGACGTAAGCGAGCCCGGGTCGATCCGCGGCCCGGTCACCACCACCATCCGCAGTCCGGGCACCAGCGCCTTAGCCGCCGGGTACGCCGCGACTGCCCGGCGGAGCAGGTCCGTGCCGACGCCGGAGCCACCGACGGTGACCACGCAGACCTGCTCGCCGGGCCGGTAGCCGAGTTCGGCGCGGATGGCGCCGCGGTCGGCGAAGGTGTCCGGCCCGGAACCGGATACGTACCCGGAGAACCGGTAGTTCCGCTCCACCCAGTCGCGGATGGCGGG
>DATBBI010000184.1:0-9490 GCA_036271115.1 Trebonia sp. | reverse complement strand
GCAGATCAAGCCGGGCCAGCGGATAGCGACGGTCGGGATGCCTGGTGATGTCCCGCCGATCGCGGGGGAGAGCGCGGCAGAGACGCCGGAGGCGGCGGACGTGGTGGTGGCGTTCGTGCGCAGCAAGGCGGAGCTCGCCACTGTGGCCGTCCCGGCGATCGACGCCGCCAGGCGCGACAAGCTGGCGTGGATCGCCTATCCCAAGGCGGGCAAGCTGGGCACCGACCTCAACAGGGATCTCCTCAGCGCCGCGCTGGCCGGGGAGGGCGTCCAGCCGGTCAGGCAGATCGCCATCGACGAGGTGTGGTCGGCCCTGCGCTTCCGTCCCGCCTAATCTGATAACAGCAAGAAGCGGAGCTAGCCAAGAACGCGCTGCCAAGAACCAGAACATCACCTGGAAACCAGACAGCGTCGGCGAGTCGGCGGGCATTTTCTTACTGTTATCAGGCGAAATCGATAGTCTCTAGGCATGCCAGCCATCGACGCCGATACGCCGGCGCGTGACGCGATCGACACTTTCATCCGGCACCTGGACGACCGCGGTTTCGCCGCGAGCACCCGGCGGCTCCGCAGGCGGTTCCTTGACGAGTACCTGCGCCACGCGCTGCGGGCCGCCGAGACGCCTGAGATGACCGTCGGCGAGCTCCTCGAGCCCGCGCGGACCGACGCCTGGCTCGCCGACGCCGGCGCGGGAAAGACCCGCGTCCGCAACACGCTCCGGGGCCCCGAGGCCGCGGCCTATCCCAACTCGATGCGCGTCCGGGTCGACTCCTTCAACGCCTTCGCGGAATTCACCGGCCTCGCCGAGCGCATGGACGGTCAGCGGCCAGCCCGCGGCTTCCACCTGACCCCCGGCGACACCGAGCGCCTGCTGCACGACCTGACCGTGCGCAGGCCCATCCATTCCAACGCCCTGACCTCGCTGCGGACCGCCGCCGTCGCCGGGCTGGTCGCCGACACCGGCCGGGGCGTTCCCGAGCTCGCTCACCTGAAGGTCAGTGACCTGCACCTGGACGGCGACGCGTCCGTCGACCTCGACGGCGAATCCCTCCCGATCACCGACGCGACCGTGCAGATCCTGACCCGGTGGCTTGCCGCCCGCAAGGCGATCATCGCCGAGCTCGAGGGCAGCGACCCTGGCCACCTGTGGATCCCCACCAAGCCGGGACGGCCGCGGGGCGGCGACCCGGCGATCAAGCCAGGGATCAACCGCGCGGCCGTCCGCACCCTGCACGCCGCGCACCGCACCCTGGTCAGCCAGCTGCTCGGCACGCCGCTGCGGCCCGGCGCCCTCCGCACCGCCCATGACCTAGAGGGGTGATCCCCGCCTGGCATCCAGCGCGGTGAGGAGGGCCGCGATCGCCGGGGAGTCGCTCATCGACGCGCGGTGCAACGCGAGAATCTCGCGGCTCGGCACCGGGTCGGCGACCTCAACGGCGGCTAGGTCCTCGCCGAGCGGCGAGCGGCCGAGCCGCGGGACCAGCGCGATGCCGAGCCCCGCCCGCACCAGGGCCAGGTGAGTGTCGAACTCCATGGAGATGTGCGCGATCCGTGGCAGCTGGCCGGTGCCCTCGTACATCCGCAGCAGCCACTGCCGGCAGACCGACCCCTCGGGCGTGGCGATCCAGTCCTCGGCGGCGAGGTCGCGGGGGGTGACCACGGTGCGGGCCGCCAGGCGGTGATCGCGACGCACGATCACCTCCGCGAGATCGTGCCCGATCGTGGTCCTGGCGACGTGGCCGGGGATTGACAGCGGGACGTCCCCCCAGCTGTGCACGACGCCAAGGTCGGCCTGCCCGGCGGCGACAAGGCCGATGGTGTCCCACGGCTCGCGTTCGGTCAGGCTGACCCGGAGGTCCGGGTGCACGGCGAGGACGTGCGGCAGCGCGGGGGCGATGAGCCCGCGCATCGCGGTGGAGAACGCCGCCAGCCGGACGTGCCCGGCGACCGTGGCGGCCTGCTGGTGCAGCCCTGCCTGCAGCTCCTCCAGGTCCGCCAGCAGGCGCGCGCCCTGCTCGACGAGATGCCGGCCGTGGCCGGTGAGCATCACGCCGCGGCCAACCCGCTCGAGCAGCGGCACTCCGGTCTGCCGTTCGAGGCGCTTGATCTGCTGCGACACCGCGCTCGGCGTAAAGCCGAGCGCGTCGGCGGCCGCCACCACCGAGCCGTGGGTTCCGACGGCGCGCAGCGCGTCGAGCGACACCAGGTCAATCATGAAGCAATGCTACATCGTGAAGGGTATGAATATTCGCTGGTGCTTAATGGTTGTGTACCGGAGACTAGGTCGCGTGAACCGCCGTGACACGCTTCTCGCCATCCTCGTCGCCTCACTTTGGGGTTTCAACTTCGTAGTGATCGACTGGGGGATGGGGTCGGTCCCGCCGCTGCTGTTCGCCGCGATCCGGTTCGCGGTGGTCGCCGTTCCCGCCTGCTTCTTCGTGCCACGGCCGCCGGTGCCGTTCCGGACCGTCGCCGCGGTCGGGGCGTTCATGAGCCTCGGCCAGTTCGGCTTGCTGTACCTGTCGATGCACCTGGGCATGCCGCCGGGCCTCGCCGCGCTCGTGCTGCAGGCTCAGGTGGTGTTCACCATCGTGATCGCGGCTGTCGTCCTCCGCGAGCGGCCGTCGCGCGCGCAGGTGGCGGGCGTGGCGCTCGGCGTGCTCGGGCTGGCTGTCGTCGCGCTCGGCCGCGGTGGGCACGTGCCGGCCGCGGCGCTCGTGCTGTGCGTGACCGCCGGGCTGTCGTGGGGGATAGGCAACGTGGTGTCGCGCGCTTCCCGGGCACCCGGGGGCCTGGCGCTCACGGTCTGGTCCGCGACGATAGTCCCCGTGCCGCTGCTCGCGCTCAGCCTGCTGGTCGACGGGCCCGCCGCGGTGGGCCACGGGCTGACGCACCTGGGCTGGGACGGCATGCTGTCGACCGTGTACACCGCCGGGCTGTGCTCGCTCGTCGGGTACGCCATCTTCAACCGGCTGCTGTCGAAGTACCCCTCAGGGCACGTCGTTCCGTGGGTGCTCCTCGCCCCCGTGGTCGCGATGGCCGCATCCTGGGCGCTGCTCGGCGAGGTGCCCGGCACGGCCGAGATCGCCGGGGCGATCCTGCTGGTCATCGGCGTGCTCATCGCCCAGCGCCCGGCGCGGTCCCCGCGGGTAGCGGCACTCGATCCTCAGATCGCCCCTAGCCGAACCCTTAAGGGTGTACCAGCACGACCGTGACCGGCTGGTTACCTGTGTCGACCTTCCCGGGCCGGAGAACGACCCTGAAGTCAGAGACTCAATGACTCGGGGAAGGGGAGTGCCATGGCAGCATGGCTCAGTAAATGGGGTCCACTGGCGGGCGCTGCGACCGCCGTGCTGATCATCATCAGCTTCGTGAACGGGAACAGCACACCGGATGACAACTGGACGGGCCAGCACGTGATCCAGTGGTACACCACGCACCACAATCAGCAAATCCTGAGCGATGTGCTCGTCGGGCTCGCGATGTTCTTCCTTGTCGTGTTCGCGGCCACGCTGACCAGGCACATCCGGCGCGGCGACCGGTGGATCGCCACCGGCGCGCTGGGCGGGGCGGTAGCCACGGCCATCGGGTTTACCTGCCTGCTCGGCTTCGACCTCGTGCTCGCGACCGACACCAAGGACCTGACGCCCGCCTCGGCGCAGACGCTGAACCTGCTGCAGAACGACTTCTTTCTGCCTGCCGTGCTCGGCTTCGGACTGTTCGGCGTCCTCGGCGGGCTTGCCGTGGTCACCGGCCGGATCCTGCCGGTGTGGATGGGCTGGGTGCTGTTCGTCATCGGCATCGCGGCGCTCGTCCCGCCGATCTCCTGGTTCGCGTTCCTGGCGACGCTGCTGTGGGTGCTGATCGCCAGCATCTGGATGACGGTGCAGGGTCCGCCGGCGATCGAGCAGGCCGAGCCTGTCGTCGCCGAAGAGCGCGTGCTGGCCTGACCCGCCCGGGAGGTGAGTTCCATGACAGCATGGCTCAGCAAATGGAGTCCGCTGGCGGGCGTGCTCTGCGCCCTGCTGATCGTCGTCGCCTTCACGGCCTCCGGGACGGGCACGCCCGGTGTCAGCTCGACCGGCCCGCAGGTGATCCGGTGGTACACCGCGAATCACAGGCGCGCGACGCTGGGCGACCTGCTCGTCGGGCTCGCGATGTTCTTCCTTGTCGTGTTCGCGGCCACGCTGGCCAGGCACGTCCGGCGCGGCGACCGGTGGATCGCCACGGGCGCGCTGGGCGGGGCGGTGGTCGCGGCCGTCGGGCTTACCTGCCTGCTCGGCTTCGACCTCGTGCTCGCGACCGACACCAAGGACCTGACGCCCGCCTCGGCGCAGACGCTGATACTCCTGGAGAACACCTTCTTCCTGCCCGCCGTGCTCGGCTTCGCGCTGTTCGGCGTCCTCGGCGGCCTGGCCGTGGTGGCCGGCCGGATCCTGCCGGTGTGGATGGGCTGGGTGCTGTTCGTCATCGGCATCGCGGCGCTGGTCCCGCCGGTCTCCTGGTTCGCGATGCTGGCGACGGCGCTGTGGGTGCTGATCGCCGGGATCTGGATGGTGGCGCAGGGGGCGCCGCCAGCGGTCAAGGGGGCCGAGCACGCCGCCGCCGGGGAGCGTGTCCCGGCCTGAGGCGGGAGCCCGGCTTCAGTCTGCCGCGACGCAAGCCCGCAGGAACCCGAGATCGCCGAGGGCGTCGGTGCTGTCGATGAACTGGTCGACAGCACCGGTCGGCGGCAGCCGCCTGACCTCCGGGTCGGTGATCGCCTCCCGCAGCGCCGCGGTGAAGCGCTCGGCGCCGATGACCTGGTAGGGCCGGTCATAGAAGGGACGGGTGCGCGGGTCAAGCGGGGGAGTCAGTCCCAGCTCGTTATGCAGCGCCGCGACGGTCTCGTAAGCCTCGCGCAGGCGCTGCTCGCGAGCGGGCCAGCCGCCAGCGGTTATCGCGGCCGTCAACGACGCGGTGAGCCCGGCCGTGCCGGGGAGCCGGGCGACGGCGGTGCCCAGCCACTTGCTGTAGAGCGGGTAGCGGCGGTGCATCAGCAGGCACAGCCGCATCAGGTCGCGGGCCAGCCGCGCGGTGACGATAACCGAGCCCAGGTCGTCGCCGGCCTCGGCGCACCGGCCGGGGAAGGCTTCTTCCTGCCCGATCCGCTGCCACTGGCAGGCCAGCAGGTGCAGCCACACATCGTGCGGGTACCAGGCCAGGGCGCCGCGGGCGCGGCTCAGCTGGCCTGGCCCGTCGTGAAAGACGTCCCCGGCGGTGAATTCCGCTAGCCGCTGCGAAGGGATCGCCAGCCAGTCCGGCACGGTGACGCCGCTGCGCGGGTCGAATCCAAGCCGGTACGTCAGCCAGGCGCCCAGGCCGGTGACCTGCACCCGGTGCCTGGCGATGCCGCCGGGTTCCCCGGCGACGGGGAAAGCGACCGGATAGCCGCGAAAGGTCGCGGGCAGCCGGCTCGCGAGCAGGGCGGTGACCGGTGCGGCTGAGCGGCCGGCGTCGCCGTCGCCGAGGAAGACCTGCAGCCGCGGACCCCAGTCATGGTCGGTCGAGCGCTGGCTGTCGAAGCCGAGCACCTCCGAGCCAGGGCCGAGCAGCGCCGCCGCGTACGCCAGCCCCGGGAACTGCGATTCGAGCAGCGGGCGGACGCACGTCGCGTAGAACTCGCGGGCAAGCGGCAGGCCGGGAACGAAATCGGGTGCCATGGCATCGATCCTGCCGGGGAATGATGGCGTCCGTGACCGAACTCGTGGGCCGGGAGCCGCAGTACGAGGCGCCGGCCGAGAACTACAGAAAACATGCTGAGGACGGGCTGTGGAACGCCCATCTTGACCGCCCGGCCTGCCTCGAGCTGCTCGGCGACGTCAGCGGCAAGCTCGTCCTCGACGCCGCGTGCGGCCCTGGCTTCTACGCGGCTGAGCTGATCGGCCGCGGCGCCCGGGTCACCGGTTCGATAACAGCCCGCGGATGGTCGAGTTCTGCCGCCAGCAGGCCGCCGGCGGCGAGTTCCGTGTGCACGACCTCAACGACCCGATCGACTGGCTGCCCGACGCGTCCGTCGACCTGGTGCTCTGCGCGCTCGCCTACGAGTACGCCGACAACCGGGCGGGCGCGCTGCGCGAGTTTCGCCGGGTCCTGAAGCCGGGCGGCGCGCTGGTGCTGTCCAAGCTGCATCCGACGGGCGACTGGCTGCGGCACGGCGGCAGCTATTTCGACACCCGGATCGTGGAAGAGTGGTGGGGCGCGGACCTGGACATGCGCGTGCGGTTCTGGATCGAGCCGCTCGAGGCCGTCTGCGCGGCGATCTCGGATGCCGGGTTCCTCATCGAGCGGCTGGTCGAGCCGCGGCCCGCTCCCGAGGCCGCCGCGCTCAACCCAGCGAAGCACGAGCGCCTGTTCACCGGGCCGTACGGCTTCATCGCCTTCCGGCTCCGCCCCTTCTAACGAGGAGAAACACCTGATGGAACAACCGCGCAGCGCGCAGCAGCGCAAGAGCGACACGCTGAGCCGCCTCGCCGCGGACAGCGACGCCTGGATCGCCACCGGCGACACGGCGGGCGACGGCTACCTGGTGCCGCTGTCGTTCCTCTGGGACGGCACGGGCATGATCGTCTCCACGCCGCGCGCCAGCGTGACCGCGCGCAACCTGAGCCGCGGTGGCCGGGTGCGGGTCGGCCTCGGGGAACTGCGGGACGTCACGATCATCGACGGGACAGCGGAGCCCGTGGACGACGACCCGGCGAAGGACGCGTTCGCCGCCAAGCACGACTGGGACCCGCGCAAGGAAAGCGGCGACTACGCGTACTTCCGCATTGTCGCCGACCGGGTGCAGGCGTGGCGCGAGGTCAACGAACTGCCTGGCCGCACCCTAATGCGCGACGGCGTCTGGCTCACCTGACGGCAGCGGCTGAGGGTGAGGCCGCCTGTTCATGCCCCGCCAGGAGGGGAACACGAACGGCGCGAGCGTCGTGACGAACATCGCCGTCCCGGTCACGAGCAGCGCCTCGCTCAGCCCGATCCCCTCGGCCAGCGCCCCGCCGAGCAGAGAGCCGAACGGGATCCCGATCCACGCGCTGGCCCGGAACGCGCCGAGGACGCTCGCCTGCAGCCGGGCGGGGACACGCTCGTAGGCGACCGCCCCGATGATCGGGTTCAGCGCGCCGCCCGCCAGGCCGCCGAGCGCCGCGACGACCATCACCGGCGGCAATGCGGAGGCGAAGGCGAGCGCGATGAACACCGGGCAGCCGCCCAGCAGGAAACCGAACGCGTACGTCAGGTACCTGGGCATCCGCGGGCCCAGCCACGTGCCGGCGAGCGCGCCGGCCACCGAGCCGAGCGCCATGGCGCCGCCGATGAGCCCGAGCCCGGACGGCTGGTGCAGCCGGGTGTGCACCCAGACCGGGACGAAGACCGAATCCAGCGCTGTGTCGAGCAGGTTGGCGACCGCGACCATCAGGGCGATGCCTGCGATCAGCCGGTCGGCCCGCAGGAACCGCATGCCGTCGCCCAGCCGGGACAGGTAGCCGCGGACGGTGAGCTGCTCGCCCGCGGCCGCCGTCGCGGCGGCGTCTGCCTTAGTGGCCGCGGTCGGCACCGCCGTGGCGACGAGGAGTGCGGCGACGGCGAACGTGACGGCGTCGATGAAGACCACCGCCGTCGCGCCGGCCGCCGCGATCAGCACCCCGGCCAGCGGCAGGCCGACGAGCATGCCGGTGCGCTGCGCCACCGAGTTGAGGCCGGCGGCGCGCTCGTTCGGCACCCCGCCGTACGCGGCGGCTCGCGGGACCAGCGGCGAGGTGGCCGCGTCGGAGGCGCCCCTGACGGCGCCCGCGACGGCGACGATGGCGAACAGCGAGCCGATCGACAGCGCGCCTGCGGCATACAGGGCCGGGATAGCGCCGACGAGCACGGCGGCCGCGACGTTCCCCGTGACGCACGAGCGCCGGAGCCCGAACCGGTCGACGACCGGGCCGGAGATCGCCTGGGCGACCACGTAGGGCGCCATTTCCGCGAAGCCGACCAGGCCCGTCCGCGCCGCGCTCCCCGTCGTGACGAGCACGAGCCAGGGGATGGCGAGCCCGGACATGAGCGTGCCGAGCTGGGAGATGCCGTACGCGAGCACCAGCCCGTACAGCGGGAGCTTCCTGCGGGGGATCACGGGGCGGCTCCCGGTTCCTCGGGCGGCGGCTCCTCGAGCGGCGGCTCGTCGGGAAGCAGCTGGAGCTGGTAGTAGGCACGGACGGTTTCCGGCCGCGGATCGCGGTCACCAGGCGGACGGCGGTACCGGCTGGCGAGCTCGCTGATTTGCCTGCCGAGCTCACGGGCCTCGTCGGGGGTCAGCCGCAGCGGCCAGTCGTCCAGCCGCCAGGGCGCTGTCGCCATGTCTTCGGGGCTGGCGGTGAGCAGGTCGATGCCGACCTGGATGCGGCGGTAGACCTCCTCGGCCACGATCCGCAGGTACCGGTCGGTCGCCTCGACGTTGTCCGCGGTACCCGGGTCGTCGGGCATCCGCAGCGTGAAGCCCGTCGAGCGGTGCGGCGCCCGCCAGAAGCGGTCCCTGGCGTTGCCGCGTTCGGTGTCCTCGACGATGAAGCCGCTGTCGGCCAGCACTCGCAGGTGGTAGCTGGTGACCCCGCTGGACCGTCCGATGCGGGCCGCGAGGCTGGTGGCGGTGGCGGGGCCTTCCTGCTGGAGCAGCTCGAGCAGCCGCAGCCTGATGGGGTGGGTCAGGCCCTTGACCCGCCTCGGGGTGAGGATCAGGTCACGGCTCGGGTCGATCCAGGCGGGGAAGCCGGTGTCCGGTGCAGAGCTATCCGGTGCAGAGCCCATGAGCCGACCATACATTCACCTAGAAAGTTTTGCAAAAAAATTTGGGCAATCGCCGGGAGAGTCGGCCGCGCACGTTCGGGATAAAAAAGATCCTTCTTCTGAACGTACGCGGCTTGCTCCGCACCCGTCTCAGCTGTGCTGTGCCAGCACAGCCTGCACCGCGGAGTTCGTCGCGGCCGCGCTGAGGTCATCGGAGAAGACGCCGCCGGGGTAGGGGACGACCCAGACGTGCAGCATCTGCGCGGTGTACCTGTTCTGCCAGGTGGCCGGGTCGCAGTTGCCCCTGAGCTGAACGCCGAAGCCGGCGATCGTCGGCCGTCCGTTGACGCAGGTGACCAGGTGCGAGTGCCAGCGGGTCAGCCCGCCGCCGATCTGCGGGCCGTTCTGGGTATCGCCGCCCATGATGTACATGGCGCCGAGCAGGATCGGGGCGTGGTTCGGCACGTTGATCGCGTACACGAGCGACGAGGGGTCCTGCGGGTTGAGGCCCTGGTAGGCGGGGTCGGGTCCGTCGTACAGCAGATGCTCCTCGCCGTTGGTCTTCAGCACGTAGGTGTAGCCCGCCGCGAACGCCGCCTGCACGTTCGCGTACCGTTTCAGGCTCGTGTCCGTCGCCTGGATCAGCTGCGCGGCCGCGACGACCTGCGCCGCGGTCGGCGGCGCC
>DATBBI010000183.1:0-16571 GCA_036271115.1 Trebonia sp. | reverse complement strand
GAGACGATGAACCCGGGGATCAGGTGCGTCCACGACGACGTGCCGGTCAGGCCCGTCATGAGGATCAGCCCGATGCCGACGAGCAGCAGGCCAGGGCCGACCAGCCAGCGGGCCGGCACGCGGTCGCTGAGCCGCCCGGCGATCGTGGCCGTGACGAGCTGGGCGAGGCTGATGACGGCGAGCCGCAGCCCCGCCTGCAGCGCCGAGTAGCCGAGAATGTCCTGCAGGTAGATCACGAAGTACAGCAGCATCGCGTACAGCGACCCGTTCATCGCGAACGCCGCGATGGACCCGCCGGTGAACGTGGGCACGCGCAGCAGGGACAGGTCGAACATCGGGTGCGCCACGTGGCGCTCGGCCCACAGGAACGCGGCGAGCAGCACCACGCCGGCGGCCAGGCAGGCGATCACCCCGGTGTCTGACCACGAGGTCTCCCCGGCCCGGATCAGCCCGTAGATCAGCGTCGTCAGCCCGGCGGTGAACAGCACGAAGCCCAGCCAGTCTGGCGGCTCGGGGTGGGGGGAGCGGGACTCTTCCGCCCGCCAGATGGTCACGACCAGCGCGAACACGCCGACCGGCACGTTGACCAGGAAGATGCCGCGCCAGTTCCAGCCCGTCGTGATCACCCCGCCCAGCACCGGGCCGAGCGCGGTGGAGACGCCGATGACCGCTCCCCATATGCCGAAGGCCACGCCCCGCTCACGGCCGCGGAAGCTGTTTCCGAGCAGAGCCAGCGACGTCGCGAAGATGATCGCGCCGCCGACCCCCTGCCCGCAGCGCGACACGATGAGCATCAGCGGGCTGACGGCGAGGCCGCACAGCAGCGAGCCGATCGTGAAGATCGCGAGCCCGATCGAGAACAGCAGCTTGCGGCCGTACCGGTCGGCGAGCGAGCCCGACGTCAGCAGGAGCGCGGCGAGCGTGAGGGCGTAGGCGTCCAGGGTCCACTGCACATCGCTGAACGAGGCGTGCAGTCCGGTCTGGATCGCCGGCTGCGCGACGATCACAATCGTGACGTCGAGCAGCAGCATGAACAGGCCCGCGCACACCGCGATGAGGGTCCACCACTTCTTGTCCAAGCGCAACACGCTATTCCTGCGCGGCCTGCCCGGCAGCCGTCATGTCACCGCCATCACCGCGCACTCGGTTCTGCACGAGTTCACCCCCGTCGTCTACACAGGCTACGCCAGTGCCCTGCGGGCCGACCGGCTCGCCGCGCTTCGCGAAGCCGCGCCGGAGACGCTCCCGCCGCCACCCGAGGCGGCCCCGCCGCCACCCGAGGCGGCCCCGCCGCCGGGCGCGCTCAGCTGGACCCCGGCCGGGGCGGTTGCGCTGCGCGCCGAGGACGACCTGCTGCTCGCCGAACTGGCCCGCGACGGCCGGACGCCGGTCGCCGACCTCGCCGCCGCGACGAACTGGCACGAGTCGACCGTGCGCCGCCGGATCGAGGAACTGCGGCAAGCCGGGCTGCTGTACTTCGACATCGACGTCGACGACTCGGCCTTCGGGGTCACCGCGAAGGTGATGCTGTGGCTGAAGATCGAACCCGCCAGCCTCGATGCGGCCGGCCGCGCGGTCGCCGCGCACCCGGAGGTCCCGTTCGCCGCCGCCACGACCGGTCCCACCAACCTCGTCGTCAGCGCCATCTTCCGCGACACCCGCCAGCTCTACGAGTACCTGACCACCAGGCTGGCCGGGCTGCCGGGCCTGCAGTCAGTCGAGACAGCGCCGATCATCGGGACGGTGAAGAAGGAGGCATGACGGGTCACGCGAGCATGTCCAGCCTGGCCTGAATCGGCTGGACATCGGCGCTCGGCACGTCGCTGAGGATGTCCAGGGCCTGCCGCCAGGTCGCGCGGGCCGCGCGCACGTCGCCCCTGGCGTGCTGCGCATCGCCGAGCCCGGTGAGAGCCTCGGCCGTGCCGGCTTTGTCGCTGATCTCCCGGTAGATCACCAGGACTTCCATGTAGCAGGCGACGGCCATGCCGTAGTCGCCGAGGCTGAGGTGCACGAAGCCGAGGGTGGCAAGCGTGTCGGCGGTCAGTGCGCGGCTGCCGGTCTCGCGGCTGAGGTCAAGCGAGCGCTGGCAGTGCTGCACCGCCTCGTCGTGGCTGCCGAGCCGCGCGTAGATGGACCCCAGCGTCTGCTCGGAGTGGGCGATCTCATCCGGGTCGCCGACGGCCCGGCGCAGTGCCAGCGCCTCGGTCTCGCGATCGAGTGCCGCCGCGTACTCACCGTCCTGCATGAGCAGCTGGGCCATGCCGTTGAGCGTCCGCGCGGCCCGGGGCTGGTCACCCGCCTCGGTGAACCACTGCAGGGCCTCTTTGAGGTGCGTTCCGGACTCGCCGACCTCACCGAGGAGCGCACACGCGTGCGCGTACTCATGATGGGCGATCCCCTGGCCCAGCGGGTCGCCGAGGGCGGTCGCCGCGGCGATGGCGATCTGCTGCAGTGCCAGGTAGTCGCGCGGGTAGCCGCCGCGCGACAGCACCGGCGCCATCGCCCAGGGAAGCTGCCAGCAGTAAGCGCCGAAATCGCCCCGTGCTGCCGCGTACGTGACCAGGGCCTGGACTGCCGGCCGCTCCGCGCGGCACCATGCCAGTGCCTGCGCGGCGGGGCCGAAACTCTCCGCTTGCACCCCCGCCACGGGAGGCAGCAGCGGGACGGGCGGCCGTGCCGGGTAGATGAGGCGTACCGCCGCATGCATGCCGCGCAGGTAGTAGTCGAGCAGCCGCAATATCGCCGTGCCGAGTTCGGCGGCGCCTTCGGTTGACCGGGCCAAGTCCGCGCCGTAGCGGCGCGGAAGGCCGTGGACGACGAACCGGCCTGGCTGATGCTCCTCCACGAGAGACGCCGTGACCAGCTCGTCGAGCGCTCGCCGGGCCTGGTCCGCCGGGACGGCGGCGAGGCTCGCCGCGGCAGGCAATCCGATGTCCGGCTCGGGAGCGACGCTGAGCAGCCGGAACATCCGGGCGGCACCGTCGCTCAGGTGCGCGCAGGACGCCGCGAAGACCCCGAGCGGGTCGGCCGCGCCCGCGCCCGCGGAGCGCAGCTGCTGAGCGAGCGACTGGAGCGACAGGTCCGGGTCGGCCGCTGCCCGGGCGGCGGCTACCCGCAGCGCGAGGGGGAGCTGGCCGGTCACGCTGCCCAGCTCGCGGACGGCCGCTGGCTCGCGCCGCAGCCTCTCGGTCCCGACGCGCCGCTCCAGCACGTCGCGCACCTCGCTGTCGCTGAGCGGCCCGAGTCGCAGCACGTGCGTTCCGGTGCCCGCGAGACCGGCGGGGAACCCGCGGGTCGTGATCAGCACAAGGCAGCCGGGGCTCGCCGGGAGCAGCGGCTGTACCTGGCCGGCGTCACGCGCGTTGTCCAGGACGATGAGGACCTGTCGTCCGGTCAGCAGGCTCCGGTACAGGGCCGCCTGCTCGTCCGTGTCAAGGGGGAGTTCCCTGGGCGCGACGCCGATGGCTTCGAGGAAGCCGCGCAGCGCCTGGCCGCTGGTCACGGGCTCGCCGTCGTCACTGAAGCCGCGCAGGTCCGCCCAGAGCTGCCCGTCAGGGAACAGGTGGCTGAGCTGGTGAGCGAGGTGATTGGCCAGCGTGGTCTTCCCGGTGGCCGCGGGTCCTTCGATCACGACGACCGTGGCGTCGCCCTGTGCCGCGGCCTCGCGTGCCGCGGCCTGGCGTGCGAGGTCAGCGAGGACCTCGAGCTCCTGGGACCGGCCCGTGAACTCGCTCGTGCCGATGGGCAGCTGCCGCGGCTGGACGGGGGACCGGCCAGGCTCGGCCGGGTAGGCCGTCGGCAGCGTGGCCCGCGCCCACAAGCTGGCCAGCCGACGGGCATCGATGCCGCTAGCAGAGAGCTGCGATACCAGGTCCCTGAGGGCGCGCAGCGGCGGGAGTGATTTGCCGTTAAGCCAATCTTCCCACGCGTTCTGGCCGGCTGTCGTCCTGCTCAGGTCGCCAGCAGACAGGCCGGCCGCGTCGACGAGACGGCGCAGCTCGGTATAGAACTCGCGCTCGGCTGATGTCAGGCGCACGGGCAGCGGCGGACGCCGCTTGTGCTGGTTCTGCATCAGTGATCCCCACCCAGGCCGCGGACGTTTGTACACGTACTGAGCCCAGTCCGGCGCCGGGTCGCTGACCGGAGCTGTGGGAATGAGTCTACTTAACCGAGACGTCTAGACATCCCCTCGATCCCGCACATTCGTATCATTTCGTAATTCTGCCGCTACTGTCGCCTAACAAGTGGCGCCTATCATGTGGCACATGGCCGAGGTCAGGCGGATCAGGCACTGCCGGCACTGCGCGGGCGACTGTCCCGGTGACTGCCTGCTCAGCGAAGGCCGGTGCCTCCACGGCTGGAACGAGAGACCCCCGCGGCAGTTCAGGTGGCGAACGCTGCTGACCCGCCGGTGGTGGCACCGGGTGCTCTGGGGCAACTGATGTCCACGGATGGACTTGGTTTTCCCGAACGGGCGCGGCTGACTGCGGACGGTCAGCCGGTGCGCGGCACCGGCCGGGGCCAGTCGATCGCGAGCAGCACATTCCGGTCGGCCTCGAGGCCCGCGCCCGCGCCGCCTTCGGCGCTGATCTGGCCACGGACCTGCCAGTCGTTGGCGGCGAGCTGGCGTGCCAGCGCAGCCAGCACGACCGGATCGGCCAGGTCGGCCGGGTCCTCGCGGCCGCGATAGCTGGCCGGCGCCGCGCTGTCGATCACCGTGCAGCCGATGACGAGGCCGCCGTCGGTCTCGAACAGCTCGATGAGGCGAGCCTGCTGCGGCCAGTCGATGTGCGATGCCGTGGTTATCTGCCAGAACCCGCCCTGGGCACCGTCCTCACGGACCGCCTGGATCGCGTGCACGTGGGTGTGCCCGTTCACCCAGCCGATCACGCACGGGTGGGCGAGCAGCACATCGCGCAGTTCGGGGCCGAGGACCCGGCGGCCGGCTCCCGGCGGGCGCAAGTCATTGACCATCGTCTCCAGCGGATGGTGGCTGAACAGCAGCACCGGCCGGGCCGCGCAGTCGTGCAGCTCGGCGACCAGCCAGCCGAGCTGGCCGGTATCGAGCGATCCCTGCCACCCGCCGTGCTCGTTAACCGTGTCGAGCACGACGCACCGCACGATTCCGTGGTCGAACGCGTAGTACGCGGTGCCCTGATCGGCGTTGCGGCGGGTATAGCCGTGCCCGTCCGGCGAACCCGAGGTGCGGAAGTGCTCGCGTACGTGGGTGGCGCGGGTGACCGGCCTGCGCGCCGGATCGGGTGTCACCGCGATGTGCGTGCCACTGGCCAGGTCCGCCAGCGCGCTGGTCTCGGCGGCATTAAACCGGGTGAGCACCCCGGCCGGATCCAGGTCCGCTGGCGGGGTAACGAACTTGGCCGGGCCAACCAGGAACTCGCCCAGCCAGCCAACGGCGGGCACCGTGCCCTGGAGCATGTTGTCGTGGTTGCCGTGCACCGCGTACCAGGGCATGCCCAGGCCGGTGGCCAGGAACGGCCGGCGTGCCGCCGTCAGCACCCCGGGCACCTGCGGAAACCCGTACCGGGTCCGTGGCAGGTCCGGGCCGCCGCCGTCGGGATGCCAGTACCGCTCGTCCTCGACGGCGGGGGCGGCGACGCCCTCGTACCGTTCCGGGTCCCCGGAATCCGGCCGCACCTGGCCGCCGTCGAGCAGGTCGATATAGGCGCGCAGCTCGTTCAGCTGGCAGTTGTCGGTGGCGTCGCCGGTCACGACGGTGAAATCCACCGGGGCGCCGGATAGCGGAGCCGTCTGAGCGTGCCGCACGGCCCGGACCATGGCCTCGGCCACCTGATAGGTGAACAGTTCCTGGGCCCGGTAGGTGCCGATCACGCCGACCGCCTTGCGGACGGGGGAGTCGGGGTCGGAGTAGCGGTCGAACAGTTCGGCCCGCCCCGGCGACTGGTGGTCCATCACGTGGGTGTCCGACAGATGCGCGATGACCAGCAGCGGCCTGGCCGACCGGCGCCAGCCGGCCGGCAAGCTCATGCCCGCGAGGTCATCGCGGACCAGGTGCCGCTCCCCGTCCGCCGCCACGAGCGGGCGGTACCCGCCTGCTTCCGCCTCTCCGGGAACGAGGCGGCGGCTGCCCGTCGTGGCCGGCTCCGGCCCGGCGTCCGCCGTCATGAGGCCATTGTCCGGCACGCGGGCAATGTGATCATGAACAAGGGATGAACGTACTAAGGAATGGCTAGCATCCCCGTGGATGACAGAATCGGGTCGTGGACGCTGCATTCCTTGCTGCCTTCGGCCTCGACCCCGACGTCCTCCATCTCAATCACGGCGCGTTCGGTGTCGCGCCGGTCGCCGTCCGGCAGGCCGCCGCGGCGTGGCGCGAACGCGCGGAACGCAATCCGCACCGGTTCAACCGCGTCGAGGTGGCCGGGCTGATCGCGGCGGCGCGCGAGGGCGCGGCCGCGTTCCTCGTCCTGGCTGGGCAGCGAGGTCCTGCCCGCATTCCGCTCACTGCCCGATCCGGCGGGTCAGCCCGGCGCGGACGCCGTGGCGTCGCGCTACCTGGCCGCGCTCGACGGCCACCTGACGGTGGCGGCCACGTCGCTGCCGTGAGGCAGCCGCGGCGGCCGGAGCTTCAGCCCCGCTGCGCCAGCGGCTGGCTCAGCCGCAGGTGGTTGCCGCTGGGGTCACGGACGGCGGCGTCGCGGACGCCGTATGGCTGGTCGACGGGCTCCTGGAGGATCTCCGTCCCGGCGGAACGCAGCGACTCGAAGGTCTTGTCCAGATCGTCGACCTGGATGAAGACCGCCAGGTCGCCCTTGGCGACAATCTCGCGCATGGACGGGCGGTCGGCCGGGGCGATGTGATGGTCCACGGCGGCAAGCAGCAGCTCGTGGGCGTCACCGGGGGCGGCGACGGTGAGCCAGCGCATCTCCGGGCCCATCGGGACGTCCTGGCGGACCTCGAAACCGAGCCGCTGGGTGTAGAAGGCCAGCGTCGCATCCAGGTCGGTGCAGTACACGGGCGTGTGCGTGATGGAAAGTGTCATGGCAGCGACGCTACGCGCGGCCAGCGGGGAACGCTTCTCCAATCCTGCATGGTTGCTCGATCCACCCCGGCCGTGCCCAGGCCCGGGTCATGCACGGCGGCACCGGCACGAGCCGCGAGTGGTCACGTGCCTTATAGGACGACGGCGGCTCGCCGACGAGCCGCGTGAACGTCGAGCTGAACGAGCCGAGCGACGTGAACCCCACCGCCATGCACACGTCAGTCACGGACATGCGGCCGTCCCGCAGCAGCGCCATCGCCCGTTCCACGCGCCTGGTCTGCAGGTAGCCGTACGGCGTGTCGCCGTAGGCCTCGCGGAAACGGCGGGCGAACAGCGACGGCGACATCAGCGCCGCGCGCGCCATCGCCGGAACATCCAGCGGCCGCGCGTACTCGCGGTCAAGCAGGTCCCGGGCCTGGCGCAGATGCGCCAGCTCAGCCGCCTCCATACGAGGACCGTACACCGTTCACCCGCCCGCGAGGCCAATGACCGTCCGGCGCCTGCTGACCGGCCGGGGCCCGGTGATCAGCGGCAGGCTGCTCAGCCCGATGCCCGCCACGATGGCCACCCCGCCGGCGGCCTGCGGGACGCCGACCGGGTCCCCGAACGCCACCGCGCCCGCGATGGCGCCGACCAGCGGCTCGAGGTTGAGGAACGCGCCCGCGACCTCGGCGGAGACCTTGCTCTGCCCGAATGCGAACAAGGTGAACGGCAGCAGGGTGCCGCCCGCGGTCAGCGCGATGACCACCAGCACCGGGCCGGCGCCATCCGGCGCCGCTGGCGGGCCCTCGGTGAGGGCGGCGACCGGCAGCGCGCCCAGCGCGGCGCCGAGGAACTGCACGGCGGTGACCGCGACCGGGTCCCGGCCGGTCAGCAGACGGCCCTGGGCCACGGTGACCGTGGCCGACAAGACGAGTGACGCCAGGACCAGGCCGTCCCCGGCCAGCGTCGCCCCGCCGCCCCCGCCGCCCGCGGTGATCAGGCCTATGCCGCACAGCGACACGGCGAAGCCGACCCAGGCCATCGGCCGGGCCACGGTGCGGTGCCACACCGCCGCGATGATCGCGATCAGCACCGGCACGGCCCCGATCAGCAGTGCCGCGTGAGTGACGCTGGTCCGGCTGATGCCGGCGTTCTGCAGGAGAACCGAACCGCCGTAGCCGAGCGCGCCCGCGGCCAGCACCGCGGGAGTGAACGCGCGGCGCAGCCCGCGCCCGCGGGCCGCGACCAGCAGGACCGCGGCGGCCAGGCCGAAGCGGACCGCCGTGAGCCACCCCGGCGCCAGCCACTGCAGGGCCAGCTTGGACAGCGGCACGGTGGTGCCCCACAGCAGCCCGGCCGCGATGAGGGCTGCCACGGCGTAACGGCGGTTCATGTTCATGCACCCATAATCGCCATCAGCCATACAGCATTCGTCGCTAGCAGCTTCTAGCGATATAATATTTTGTACTATGGCTGTTGAACTTGACGATGTTGACATTCGGCTGCTCACTGCGCTGCAGGAGGACGCCGACCGGACCAACGTCGAGCTCGCCCGGCTCGCGGGCCTGTCGCCCGCGGCCACGTTGCACCGAGTCCGGCGGCTGAAGGAGTCAGGCGTCATCCGGATCATCAGCGCCCAGCTCGACCCCACCGCGGCCGGCTTCCCGCTGCAGGTGTACATCACGGCCACGCTGGCGCGTCACGACCCGCGCTCCAGTCGGGCGTTCGACGATCAGATCCGTGCCCTGCCGCAGATCATCGCGGCCGACAACGTGGCGGGCGAGACCGACTATCTCCTCACCGTCGTCGCCCGCGACGTGGCCGACCTGCAGACCGTGCTGGCGGGCCTGGCCGCCCGCGGCGGCTCGCGGCTGGTCACCTACCTGCGGCTGGCCGAGGTCAAGCCCCCGTCCCGGCTGCCGCTGGCGACACCGGCCCCCGCCCGTTCGCAGCGGCCTCGCAACAAGGGCCTAAAGGAGACTTCATGACCCCCGATCCGACGGAGATACTGCGCGCGCTCATGCCGTTCGCCGCGACCCTGGGCATCGAATGGCTGCGATCCGAGCCGGAGGAGGTCCGCGCCCGGCTGGCGTGGGCGCCGCAGCTGTGCACATCCGGCGGCGCGATGCACGGGGGCGCGGTGATGGCGCTGGCCGACAGCGCCGGGGGCGCCTGCGCCTACCTGAACTTGCCGCCCGGAGCGGCGGGCACCACCACCATCGAGTCGAAGACCAACTTCCTGCGCGCCGTGCGCGACGGCTACATCGAGGCGGTGGCCCGGCCATTGCACAAGGGCCGGACCCTGATCGTCGTGGAGACCGACATCCGCGACGCGCAGCAGCGCCTGGCCGCGCGGGTCACGCAGAGCCAGCTCGTTCTCGCCGCAGCGGGGAAATAACCGCACGCGGACGCCGCGGACCACCACGGCCGCGGGACGGGCGAGCACGCCGGGATCCTCGAGCGGATCATCGTCGTAGGTCACGATGTCGCCCTCCGGATGAACGCCGAGGAAGTCCCGCGCGAGTGAGCCGGCCGCGGCGATCGCCTGCCCGGCGGTGAGGCCGTGACCGGCCAGGAGCGTGATCTCGTCCGCGATAGTGCCGACGACATCGGTGCCAGCCAGTACCCGCACTCCGTGGGCCACCGCATACGGGAGGCAGTCACGGAGACGCTCGCGCAGCTCATCGACCGGTTTGCGAACCTCAGGATCGGGCGAATCGCGGTTCGCGAGCATGGCGCACAGCGTGGGCGTCCACGCGCCGCCGCGCGCGCCGAGCGCCTCAAGCTCGCGGTGAGCGAGCGCCCTGCCGTGCTCGATCGAGTCGGCGCCGATCGCCGTCAGCCCTGAGGCCGGAAGGTTGCTGTGCACGGCCACCCTCGCCCCGGCGGCGTGGGCCGCGTCGACCGCCTGGCGCAGCGTGCCGACGTCGTATGTTGCCGCGGTCGACTGCGGCACCGGTCCGTCCTCACCCCACTGCGGGAAGTCGCCGATGATCTTCACCCAGGCCGCGCCGGCCGCCACCTCGGCCTGGATCGCCGCGGCGAGCTCGTCCGGCGCGACAGGTGCGTGCATGCGCGGAAAATACCGGTCGACCGGGGCGAGGAAACGTCCGGCGGCGGTCACGACCGGGTGCCCGGCCGCCGCGGTGCGCGCGAACCCGAGGGTGACCTGGCTGCGGCCGCCGGTATCGCGGATCACGGTGACGCCCCTGGCGGCGTATTCCTCCAGCCGCGCGGCACCGTACGCGCCGTCCGCGAGGTACGGGCCGTGCCGGTCAACGGCGACGGTCGGATGCGCGTGCGCATCGACGAGCCCGGCCAGCGCGAACCTGCCGGGCAGTTCCTCTGGGTCACCCGTGCCGGCAACCACGCGTTCGCCGGAAAAACCGTCCAGGAACACCCCTGAGAAAGTCCACGCCATAAAAGCACAGTAAGCCTTCGCCGGGGGAGTAGCCGGGGCACCTGCGACGGTCGCGTTCTACGCTTTCTCAGTGCAGCTTGCATATGACGATTTCGGCAGCGGTGAGTGCGTCGTCCTGATCCACGGCCACCCGTTCGACCGGACCCTGTGGGAACCGCAGCTGGCCCCGCTGCGCGGAAGCTTCCGTGTGGTCGTCCCCGACCTGAGGGGCTTCGGCCGCAGCCCGGTCACGCCGGGCCTGGTGCTGATGCGGGAGTACGCCGCCGACATTGAGGAACTGCTCGGCACGCTCGGGATCGCCAGGGCGGCGGCGGTGGGCCTGAGTATGGGGGGACTGGTGGCCATGGAACTGGCGACGGCCTCCCCGGAGCGGTACTGGGCGCTCGGGCTTGTCGCCACGACGGCGGAGCCGCCCTCACCGCAGGACCTCCGGACCCGGGACGAGCGGGCCGACGCCACCGAGAGCGGCGGGATGGGCGTCCTGGTGGACTACATGCAAACCGGACTCTACAGCCCGGCTTGCCCACCCGCCGTCCGTGCCCGCGTCAATGCCATGATGGCCGCCTCGCCGCCAGCAGGCGCCGCGGCGGCGCTGCGCGGCCGCGCCCGCAGGCCCGACTACCGGCCGCTGCTCGCCTCCCTCGACGTCCCCGCACTGGTCGTGGCCGGGACAGCGGACCTGTGGTCCAACGCCGAGGTGACAGCCGAGATCATCTCATCCCTGAAGCGGCCTGAGCTGGTCCTCCTCGACGGCTGCGGGCACCTGCCCAACCTGGAAGCAGCGGCGCAGTTTAACCAGGCGCTGCTCGCCTTCCTCAACCGTCATGTTCCGTGAGATGGCAGCGCTAGATCTCGTCGTCGAGCAGGCGAGGATGGCGACATCGTGCAGGCCGTCTTCCTCCATGCGCGGGCCTTCGGCATCAGGGTGGACGCCCGGGGGAAAACCCCCGGCCGAGTCGGGCACTAACCGCGTTCCGCCGAGGACGCCCCGCTCGTAGCGTGATCCCCGGGATAAGGACGAACGCACCCGGAGGATCTCATGACCCTGCACGCGAATCACGGACTACAGCGGAGGCTCGCGCGATGATCACGGCGCGGGGCCTCACCAAGCATTACGGGCGCGTCGTCGCCGTGCGGGACCTCACCTTCACCGTACGGCCCGGCGTGGTGACCGGCTTCCTCGGGCCGAACGGCGCGGGCAAGTCCACCACGATGCGCATACTCATTGGCCTGGACCGGCCCAACGCCGGCCAGGCCACGGTCAACGGGAAGCCCTACCGGGAGCTGCGCCAGCCGCTGCACGAGGTGGGGGCGATGCTGGAGGCCAGGTCGTTCCACCCGGGCCGGTCCGCCCGGGCGCACCTCGGCGCGCTCGCGATGTCCAACGCCATCCCGGAGCGCCGCGTCGAGGAGGTGCTCGCCATCGTCGGCCTGGAGGCCGCCGGCCACCGCCGCGCCGGCAAGTTCTCGCTCGGCATGGCACAGCGGCTCGGCATCGCGGCCGCCCTGCTCGGCGACCCGGGGATCGTGATACTTGACGAGCCAGTCAACGGCCTGGACCACGAGGGCGTCCGGTGGATACGCAACCTGATGAAGTCCCTTGCCGCCGAGGGACGCACCGTGCTCGTCTCCAGCCACCTGATCAGCGAGGTCGCGCAGACCGCTGACGAGCTGATCGTGATCGGCCAGGGGCGGCTGCTCGCCCACACCACGGTCGCCGAGCTGGCGGCGGCGGCGAGCTCTCTGGAAGAGGCGTTCTTCCAGCTCACCGAGTCCGCCACCGACTACACCTGGAGGGCCTCATGATGGCACTTGGCAACCTGAGCGGAGTCGTCCGCATGGAGTGGCGCAAGCTGCGCACCATCCGCTCCACCTGGTGGATCCTGCTGGTATTCGCCGCCGGACTGGTGGGCGTGGCGGTCATGGATGCCGCCTCGGGCCCGGCGCAGGCGGCGCCGTCCTATGACTCCACCCAGAACGCGTTCGGCGGGCTGGCAGTCGCACAGCTCGCCATCGGCATCCTCGGCGTGCTGACGCTGAGCAGCGAGTTCACCACCGGATCGATACGGGCCACCTTCGCCGCCGTGCCGCGTCGCGGCCGGGTGCTGGCAGCGAAGGCGACGGTGCTCGCCGCGGTGACGCTCGCGGCGGGGGAGGCGCTGGCGTTCGCCGCGTTCGCCGGCTTCCAGATCGCCGCGCGGCACGGCGTTCCGCACGCATCGCTCGGCCAGCCAGGAGTGCTGCGCGCGGTGCTGCTCGCGGGCGCCTACCCTTGCCTGATCGGGTTCATCGGTCTCGGGCTGGCCGCGGTCATCCGGCACACGGCCGGAGCGATATCAGCGATTGTCGGGGTGCTGTTTGTCCTGCCCTTGGTGCTCCTGCCGCTCGGCTGGCACAGCGATGCCATGAAATTCCTCCCGTGGATGATCGCGCTAAACTCCCTGGCCGCTGTCAAGCCGGTCGCGAACTCGCTGTCCGCGGGGACCGGGCTCGCGATGCTGTGCCTGTACGCGGCGGCCGCGCTGGCGGCCGGCGGCTGGGCGCTGCTGCGCCGGGACGCCTGAGCAAGGAGAATTGGCCACGGTGAACAGGGCACGGCGGATGACGGTGACGGTGCTGCGCGCGCCGTTCACCCGCCGTGCGTGGCGGGATGTGTGGTTCTGCGTCGCTGGCGCCCTCACCGGCGTGGCCGGGTTCGCGGTGGTCGTGGCCGTGCTGGTCGCAGCGCTGGCCGTCTCCGCCTCCATCGTCGGCACGGTCATCGGCCTGCCGCTGGTCGCCGCCACGCTCGGTATCGCCCGCGGGCTCGGTGCGCTGCACCGCCTCCTGCTCAGGAGGGCCGGCGAGCGGGTACCCGCGCCCGCGCCGTTTCGTCCAGGGTCGGGAGTGCTCGGCCGACTGGACCGGCGGCTGCGGGACCGGGACGGCTGGCGGGCGGTCGGGTACGCCATGGCCAAACTGCCCGTCGCCGTCGCCGAGGGGTATGCCGCCACCCTGACGGTGATCGGCCTGGTGGACTGCGTGTACCCGCTGGCGTGGCCGCTGAAGCTGATGCACCCGGCCGGCACGAGGCTGCTTCCGCTGAACGCGGTGGTTCCCGTTCCCGGTGGGCACTGGGCGGTCTGGAATTGGCCCGGTACCTTGTCCGCACTGTTGGCGGGGGCTGGGTGCGCGCTCGCCGGCGTGTGGCTGGCGCGGGGGATCACCATGGTTGACGCGCGGCTGATGCGCTCCCTGCTCGGGCCGAGCAGGGTCAGCGAACTGGAGCGGACCAGGGCGATCGCGGTCGAGGACGCAGCGGCGGCGCTGCGCCGCGTCGAGCGTGACCTGCACGACGGCGCCCAGGTCCGGCTCGCCGCCGTCGCGATGAACCTGGGCCTGGCCCAGGAGAAGACCGGCGACGATGCGCTGCGCGAACTGCTTGACGCCGCGCAGGCCGGGGTGAGCGGCGCGCTGGCCGACCTGCGGCGTATCGCCCGCGGCATCCACCCGCCGGTGCTCGACTCGGGTCTCGCGGACGCTCTTGTCTCGCTGGCGGCGTCGAGCCCGATCCCGGCGGAGGTCCGCGCAGACCTGCCAGAACGGCCTTCGGCGGCCATCGAGACGATGGCCTACTTCTGTGCCGCCGAGCTGCTTGCCAACGCCATCAAACACAGCGTGGCCAATGCGATAGAAATCGTAATCGATTCCGAACGGCCGGGCGTGCTTCGCATGCGCGTCACCGACGACGGCGTCGGGGGCGCCCGCCCCTCCCTGGGCAGCGGCCTCGACGGACTGGCGCAGCGCGCGGCGACGGTGGACGGGGCGCTGCGGCTGTTGAGCCCGCGTGGCGGCCCGACCACGGTGACCGTCGAGCTGCCCATGCGGGTCCACGGGGGAGGCGCCTGATGCGCGTCGTGATTGCCGAGGACGCCGCGGTGCTCCGGGAGGGCCTGACCAGGCTGCTGGCCGACCGGGGGCACGAGATTCAAGCGGCCGTCGCCGACGCGGATGCGCTACGCGCCGCCGTGGCCGAACATGGGCCAGATGTGGTGATCGCGGACATCAGGATGCCGCCGACTCACACCGACGAGGGGCTGCGGGCCGCGGTGGACATCAGGCGCGACTTCCCCGCGACCGGTGTGCTGCTGTTCTCGCAGTACATCGAGACGCGCTACACGGCCCGGCTGCTGGAGTCCGGGACCGGGGGAGTCGGTTACCTGCTGAAGGATCGCGTCGGCGACGTCGCCGACTTCGTCTCCGCGCTGGAGCGGGTCGCCAGCGGCGGCACCGCGCTCGACCCGGAGGTGATCAGCCAGCTGCTGCGCAAGCCCGACCCCGGCCTTGCGTCGCTGACCTCGCGGGAGCGCGAGGTGCTCGGGCTGATGGCCGAGGGCAGGTCCAACTCCGGCATCGCGGGAAAGCTCGTGCTGTCCGAGAGCGTGATTGAGAAGCACATTGCCAGCATCTTCGGCAAGCTCTCGCTCGGACTGGAGGCCGCCGACAACCGGCGTGTCCTCGCGGTGCTCCGCTACCTGCGGGCGTGAGGCGCGTGATCTACTCTCGGGTCCCGATCGCCTCGACCGGCCGCGTGCGTAGCGCCTGCCACGTTGGAACCGACAGGGCCACCAGCGCCAGCAGCGCCGAGACGCCGAGGATCGCCGCGAGCCAGCCGGCTGGCGTATACGGACGGAAGCCTCCGGTGAACGCGTGGCTGAGCGGCAGCAGCGCAGCGGCCGCGATGGCCAGCCCGATGCCGAGGCCCATGGCGATGATCAGGATGGCCTCCCAGCGCGCCATCGACCGGACCTGGCGCGTGGTGGCACCGACGAGCCGCAGGAGCGCCAGCTCGCGGCGGCGCCGGAGCGCGATCATGATCAGCGTGTTGAGCACGGCTATCGACGTGAAGGCGAAGATCATCGCGACGAAGAACGGGCCCAGCCAGTGGTTTAGCTCGTTGTTGGCGTCGCTCGCCGTGATGAGCGAGGCGCTGTCGCTCACGTGAAGTCCGGGATACCGCTGGGCCAGCGCCTGTAGGCGCGTGGCCACTGCGGCCGTTGGCTGGTCGGCCTCGATGAGGATTTCGCTGAGGAGCGGGACGGTCTGGTGACCGGCAGCGAGCTCGGGGGAGAGCAGGGCATCCCCGAAAGCCAGATCGCGGCTGTAGATCGCCACAACGGTGGCGTGAGCGGGTGTGCCGTCTCCCAGCATGACCGCAACGCGGTCGCCGATGCGGGCGTGTACGGCGTCGGCGACGTGGCGCCCCAGCGCGATCGTGTCGCCGTGCAGGGCGCTCAGGGACCCGGAGGTCACGCCGACGTCGAGGCCGCCGCCCTGCCCCCCGGTGAGGATCTGGGCGGAGAGAGTGTCACCGGAGACGCCGAGGCTCGGGCCGAGTGTCGTGGATGTCAGCGCGACCGCCGAGCGCACCCCGGGCGTGGCGCGCGCGTCCGCCAGTGCGGCGGCCGGGAGTCCCGGCCCGGCGCTGGTGATGGCGAGCTGGCCGGTCAGCGCCGCGCGCTGTTGCTGGCTAGTGGCGTGGTCCATGGTGGTGAAACCGAAGAAAAAGGTGCAGCTCACGGCGACGGTGAGCACCAGCGGGGTGCTGGCCGACGAGAAGCGCCGGGTGGCGGCGCCGAGGTTCGCGGAGGCGAGGAACCCGCCGACGGGGGAGAGGGCCGTGAGCGCTGGCGCCAGCAGCCGGGCGACCGCGTACACCACGACCGGACCGAAGAAGGCGGCTGCCACCACGAGGAAGAGCGCGTTGATCTCTGATGTCGGCGCGGCTGTCTGCGGGTCGGTAGTGGTGATCGAGACCGCGAAGAGCGGGACCGCACCGGCGAGCGCGATCAGCCCGCCGATGACCCGCCAGGGCCCCAGCAGCCGCGGCTCCGCCGCGGCGTCGGTAAGCGCGAGGGTCGGCGGCACGCGGGCGGCGCGTCGCCCCGCGACCAGCACCGCGATCAGCGCGGTGACGATCCCGCCGCCGATCACTGCGGCGGCAGCTAGCCAGTCGTAGTGGAGAGCGTAGTTCGGCGGCGTGATGCCGTGATCCAACAGCCCTTGCGCGAGCACCCGGCCCAGCACGATCCCGGGCCAGATCCCGGCCGCCGAGCCGACCAGGGCGATGATCGCCGCCTCCCACGCGATCATGCGCCGGATCTGACC
>DATBBI010000182.1:0-14882 GCA_036271115.1 Trebonia sp. | reverse complement strand
CCAGCTGGCCTCGTACGCCTGGGGCGCCGCGAACGTCATCTTCGTCGCCGGCGCGCAGAAGCTCGTCCCCACCCTGGAGGCGGCGCGGGACCGGATCTACTCACACAGCCTGGTGCTCGAAGACGGCCGCGCGGTCGCCGCATACGGGCAGCACAGCTACGTGGGGAAGATCCTCGAGATCCACGCCGAACTCCCCGGCCGCATCCACATCGTCCTGGTCCGCCAGCCGGCAGGGTTCTGACCAGCAGGGTTCTAACCGGTCAGGACGGTGTGCAGGCCGGGCCTGATGGCGGCGTAGCGTTCCTCTTCGGTCGTACCGCCCCATATGCCGTGCATCTGCCTGGTCTGTACCGCGAAGTCAAGGCACTGACGGCGGACCAGGCAGCGGGCGCAGACCGCCTTGGCCTCGGCTACCTGGGCCTGGCTGCAGCCAGCGGCCGACACTGGGAAGAACAGGTCGGGGTCGGCGGACCCGCACGCCGCTAGCGGCTTCCACTGCCCGCCCCCGGACAGCTCTATCAGCAGAAGAGCGAGGTCATGTTGCTGCATGACAGCAGCATTACCCCGGGGCGGGTGAGTGCGCCTCAGGCGATCCGGGTGATTTTCGCGCGCACGAGCGACTTTTTTCCTGACGAGGACGGCCAGTGTGCCGACCAGGGACTCTACGGGCGCGACGGGCCAGCGCAGGCGGCAGGCTAGCGCTAACACGAGCCGATCCCGCGCGGAGGACAGCATGACCAGCACAGACGCGACCGCCTCGACGCAGGTGCCCGACGTGGAGACCATCGACATGAAGCTCGAGGTGGTGACGGTACCCGTCTCGGACGTCGACCGGTCGAAGCGCTTCTACCAGAGCCTCGGCTGGCGGCTGGACGCCGACATCGCGGTAGGCGACTCCTTCCGGGTGGTCCAGCTGACGCCGCCGCACTCGGCGTGCTCGGTCTCGTTCGGGATCGGCGTGACCACGGACGAGCCCGGCTCCATCAAGCGCCTGCTGCTCGCCGTCTATGACATCGACGAGGCGCGCGCGGACCTGGTCCGGCGCGGCATCGAGGTCAGCGGCGTGTTCCACCTCGCCGGCGGGCCGGTGCCCGGCCCTGACCCGCAGGGCCGCTCCTACCAGACGTATGCCTCGTTCAGCGACCCCGACGGCAACGGGTGGCTGCTCCAGGAGATCAAGACCCGGCTGCCCGGCCGGGAGTGGGAGGACTTGACGGCGACCATCGCCTCCCGGGCTGCCCTGCTGAAAGAGACGTCCGAGCACCACGATCCGTATGAGAAGTCACACGCCCCGCACAACTGGTGGGACTGGTACGCCGCGTACATGGACGGGCGCGAGAAGGGGCAGACGCCGGACGAGGCGGCGGAGGCCGCCGGGCGGTACATGCGGGACGAGCTGCACATCGCGGCGCTGTAGCCCGGCCGGGGTCGAAGGAATGGCCGGCGGATACGCGGCGCTGCGCAGCGATCGGGTCAGCGCCGCCAACGGCGTCGAGTACGCGTACCGCGACACCGGCGCGGGCGCGGGCGCGGTGCCGCTGGTGCTGCTCCAGCACTTCCGCGGGAACCTCGACGGCTGGGACCCGGCGCTGATCGACGCGCTGGCGACGGGCCGCCGGGTGGTGACCTTCGACAACGCGGGCGTCGGCGGGTCGGGCGGCACCACACCGGACACCATCGAGCAGATGGCGCGCGACGTAATCGCTTTCCTCACCGCCATGGAGTTCGGCCAGGCCGACCTGCTCGGCTTCTCCATCGGCAGCTTCGTCGCCCAGCAGATCGCCCTCGTGCGGCCGGCCATCGTCCGCAGGCTGGTGCTCGCCTCCTCGGCGCCCAAGGGCGCGGCCGGCATGCACGGCTGGGCGGCCGAGGTGATGGACGCGGTCGGCACGCCGCACACCGCACCGGAGGGTTACCTGGATGTGTTCTTCGCCCGGTCGGCGTCCAGCCTGCAAGCGGGCAGGGAAGCGTTGCGGCGCATGTACGCCAGGACCGACGACCGGGACGAGGCGACCACGTGGGCGACCCGCGAGGCGCAGTACGACGCTGTCTGCGCCTGGGGAATCCCCGAGCACGCCCTGCTGGAGCGGCTGGGCGCGCTCGGCATGCCGGTGTTCGTGGCGAACGGCGACAGCGACCCGATGATCCTGCCCCGGTACTCTTACCTGCTCGCGGGCCTGATCCCGGACGCGCGGCTGAAGATCTACCCCGACTCGGCGCACGGCTTCCTGTTCCAGCATCACGCCGAGTTCGCCGCCGACGTCGGGGCGTTCCTCGCCTAGCCGCGGCTAGCTGCGGCTAGGCACGAGCTAGGCCGGCTGGCGGTCCTCGCCGGACTGCGCCAGCGCGGCGCGCAGCTCCCGCCGGGAACTGATGCCGAGCTTGGGAAAGATCTTGCGCAGGTGCCATTCGACTGTCCGCGCCGACAGGAACAGCCGGGTGCCGATCTCCGGGTTCGTCAGCCCGTCCCGCGCGAGCTGGGCGATGTAGGCCTCCTGCGCGGTGAGCGTGGTGATGGTCTCGACGCTGCGCTTCCGCGCCCGCTCGCCGGTGGCGGCCAGCTCCCGCTGAGCGCGCTCGGCGAACGCGTCCATGCCCATCGCGGCCAGCATGTCGTGGGCCGTACGGAGCTGCTCGCGCGCGTCGCCGCGGCGGCCCTCGCGGCGCAGCCATTCGCCGTACAGCAGGTGCGCGCGGGCGATATCGGGGCGCAGCGGCGTGCGGCCGAGCCGGTCGATCGCCTCACGGAAGAGGCTCTCCGCCCGCTCGCTTGTCTCCTCTCGTGCGGCGAGCAGCGCCCGCGAGCGGGCCAGGATCCCGTAGCCCCAGTCGGTCTCGATGACGCTGTTCCGTTCCTCGATCCGCTCGAGGGCCCGGCGGGCCAGTTCGGTTTCACCGCACTTCGCCGCCGCCTCGACCAGCTCGAAAAGTCCCCACCCGGCGACCGCCAGTTCCGGCGTGGCATCGGCGGCATCCTGCGCCGGCCGCAGCGCCTCGCGGTAGCGGCCGAGGCCGTTGAGAACGACCGCCCTGGCGTGGTCGGTGAACTCGATGGCGGTGCCCTGGCCGCCCGCGATGGCTTCCCTGACCGTGACGTCGCTGATCCGCGACACGTCCTCCTCACGGCCCTGGAACGCCCTGAGATAAAGCGCCCCGTACTGCAGGACCTGGGTGCCCGTCGCCTCCGTGACCGCGTCGGCTTCCGCGATCAGCCGCTCGGCCACGCCGAATTCCCCGCCCATCGTGACCGCTTCGGTCAGGATGTTCAGGGCGACCGCGAGCACGGTGAGGGCGCCCAGGTCGCGTGCCAGCCGGACGGTGCGGCTCGAGATGGCCAGGCAGCTGTCGTAGTCCCAGACGAGCACGGCGCCCACCGTCGCCAGCCATCCCCAGCGCAGCACCTCCCCGGCCGGCGCGTCAGGATCCGCGAAGCCGGCCGAGGCTTGCCGCAGGAACGGCGTTGCCGCGCGGCGCCCGTCGGTCAGGATCAGCGCGAGACCGTCGAGCAGCAGGTCGGACGGGCGGGCCGGCTCGGCGGCCGGCGGGGCCTGGAGCACCTCCGCCGAGATGTGGTGCATGCTGCCTGCGGTGGCCAGTTTCCCCGCGAAGAGCGCCGCGCTCCAGGCGTCCAGGTAGGTGTCACGGCCGAGCCGGGGATCGAGCGTCTCCAGGGTCTTGGCGGCCTTGAGCAGCAAGGGCGGCGCGTCGCTGCCCCGGCGCTGCGCGTAGGCCGCCATGCCGTACAGCAGTTCCATGCGGCCGCGTTGCAGGTCGTCCAGCGGGCTGGACTCCGCCACCGCCAGCATGGCCAGGGCCGGCTCGTAAACGCCCGCGCTCAGGCAGGCCTCCGCCGCGGCCAGCGCCCGCCCGGTCCGCTGCCCGGGATCGGCGGAGAGCGCGACCGAGCGCTGCAGGAAGGCGGCCGCCGCGGCGAGCCCGCCCCTGGCCTGCGCCCGGCCGGCCGACCGCTCGAGCTCCGCGGAGACGTCCTCGTCAGGACCGGGCGCGGCCTGCGCCCGGTGCCAGGCCCGCCGGTCAGGATCGGTGATCGGGTCGGTCACCTCGGCCAGCGCCGCGTGCGTCTGCTGCCGCTGCGCCAGCGACGCCGACCGGTAGGCCGCCGACCGGGTCAGCGGGTGCCGGAACCTGACCCGGCCGCCGAACTCGGCCAGCCCCGCCTCCACGGCCGGCGCCGACGCCTGGACAGGAATGCCCAGCCGGGCCGCCGCGCGCCACACCAGCGACTGGTCCCCCGACGGATCGGCCGCCGCCAGCAGCAGCAGCCGCCGGGTCTGGACCGGCAGCGTGTCCAGCTGACGGGTGAAGCTGTCCTCGATCCGCCCCGCCAGCGGCGTGGCGGAGGGCAGGCCGAAACCGCCTGCGAGCTCCGCCGGGCTCAGACCCCGCGGCAGCTCGAGCAGCGCCAGCGGGTTGCCGCGGGTCTCGGCGATGATGAGATCGCGAACCCGCGCGTCGAGCGGCCCGGCCATCGCGGTGGTCAGCAGCGCCCGCGCGTCCTCGTCCCGCAGCCCCGTGACTTCCAGCTCGGGCAGCCCAGCCAGTTCCGCGCTCGGCTCGCGGGCCGCGAACACCAGCCCCACGGGGTCGGCCGCCAGCCGCCTGGCCGCGAACCCCAGCGCCTGCGCCGAGGCCCGGTCCAGCCACTGCTCGTCGTCGACCAGGCAGAGCAGCGGGCGTTCCCCGGCTTCCGCGGACAGCAGGCTCAGCACGGCCAGCCCGACAAGGAACCGGTCCGGCGGCGGGCCTGCGGCGAGGCCGAGCGCGGTGCGCAGCGCGTCCTGCTGCGGCCCTGGGAGGCGCTCCGCGCGGCTCAGCATCGGCGCGCACAGCTGATGCAGCCCGGCGAACGCCAGCTCCATCTCCGACTGCATGCCCATCGCGTGCGCCACCCGGCACCCCGCGGCCGAGGCCTGCCGGTCCAGGTGGCTCAGCAGCGCTGTCTTGCCTACCCCCGGGTCCCCGCGCAGCACCAGCGCCCGGCCCTGGCCGGCCCGGACCGCCTCGGTCAGCCGGCCGAGCGCGTCGCGCTCGGCGAACCGGTCCATCAGCTCTGTTGGCCGGTCCCGGCGTCCGTGCGGATTCACACGGCGGAGCTTAACCTGCCGCGAAAGGGCCGGCCAAGCCCGGCCTACCTGACGGGCGGCGGGTTGCCCTCGGTGCTGGCGAGCAGGCCGGGGCGCCATTGGCACACCTGGCACGAGTGCCGGAACGCCGACCGGGCGAACTCCAGCGCCGCCGCGTGCGGGTCCTGGGCGGCACGGACGTCGTCCCAGTCCAGGATGAACTCGCCGATGTTCTGGTCCCAGTGCGCGGCAGCCGGGGACAAGGCGGCGTCCTCGTATCCTGGCGGCTTCGGGTAGGCGTAGGCGTAGAAGGCCGCGCCCTGGTGCCGGGCATCGCCAGGCCACCACCCGGTCATGAACTGCTCGGCGTCCCCAGAGTTCCGCATGATGAAATCGGTCGTTGGCGGTTCGGCCGATGCGCCGGAGAACAGCGCTACCGCGAGGTCGAACGCGCCCCACCAGGCGTTGACCGGTGTCGACCGGCCCCGGTAGGGCGCGCGGAAGGCGGCGAGGACCAGCGCGGCCTGGGTGGCCGCGGCGAAGTAGTCGCGGACGTGGCCGGGGTCATACCGCGCGTGCTCGTAGTCCTCGTCCAGCGGCACGTCCCACGGGACCTCCTGCGGCGCGGGATTGATCCGCACCGCGCCGCCCAGCCTGGCCACCGCGGCCAGCACCTCCCTGGTCACGTCCGCGACCGGCCGGTCAGGGGTCAGCGGCACCCGCTCGGCGTGCCCGTCGCTGTGCTCCGCCACCGCCTGGTGCGAGCGCAGGTCCAGCGCGACGACGAGCGAGCCCGACCCGTCGGGCGCGGGCAGCGGGGCGGTCTCCCAGCCGCGCGCCGTCAGTCGCAGCGCCCCGTGCTGCAGCTGCGGCTCGGGCGGGGACAACGCGATAGCCAGCTTGCCGAGCACCTGGATGTGGGCGTGCAGCGTGTCACACGTCGGGGCCCACCGGTCGTAGGAAACCGCTGGCCAGGCCTGAGTCATCGGCTGCTCCTTTAGCTCGGTTCCCCTCAGCGTAGTCAGGAAGCCGCCGGGCCAATACGGTGACATCCATGGGATCCGCCAGCGTGGCCGGCGCGGCCCGCCAGTCACTCGGGCCGGTCGGCGTTTACCTGCCGATACCGTTCACGAGCACACCGCCGGTCAGCCGTCAGCGCGAGGCGGTCGTCCGGCTGGAGCGCGCCGGCTACCGCACCGCGTGGGTGAACGAGACCGTTGGCGGCAAGGATCCTCTCGTGCAGCTGGCCCTGCTGCTTCCGGCCGCCGAGCGGATGACGTTCGGCACCGGCGTCGCCAACATCTGGGCCCGTGCGCCGCAAACCGCGCACGGCGCCGCGGCGATGCTGGCCCAGGCCCATCCGGGCCGGCTGGTGCTCGGCCTCGGCACCGGCTACCCGCAGCAGGCGGCCGCGGTCGGCAGGGAGTGGGCCAGCCCGCTGGCCGCGATGCGCGACTACCTGGAGCGGATGACGGCCCCGACGATGACGCCCGCGCCGGAGGCGTCCTATCCCCGGCTCGTCGCCGCGAACGGCCCGAAGATGATCGCGCTGGCCCGCGACATGGCGGACGGCGCGCTGCCCGCCGGCTTGCCGCCGGCGTTCACCGCGCAGGGGCGGGCGGCACTCGGCCCGGACAAGCTGCTCGCCGTCGGGCTGTCGGTGATTACCGATACCGCCGACCGCGAAACGGCACGGGCCAGGGCACGGGACGCGGTGTCCGCCTCGCTCAGCCGGTCCTGGTACGCGGCGACCGTCGCGCGGCTGGGCTACCCGGACCAGGAGATCGCCGCGGTGGGCGACGATCTCGTCAGCGCGATCGTCGCCTACGGGGATCCGGAGTCGATCGCTGCCACGGTAGCCGCGCACCTGGCCGCCGGAGCGGATCACGTGATACTGCTGCCGCCGGCCGGCGGCGGTGGCGCCGACCTCATGACCGGTGTGGGGCAACTGGAGCAGCTGGCGCCCGCCCTGCCTCACTGAACCCAGGACCGCGCATCAGACGGCTTCAGAGGATGCCGAGCATCAGTCGGATGGCGCGGTCCACGTCTCCTGTCTCCGCCGCGTCGAGGCGTCCCGCCAATTCGCCAAGTCGGCTAGCGTCGACGGCGCGCATTTGATCGATGAGCACCCGAGTGCGCACTCCTTCCATCTCGATCTCCGGACGGAAGATAGCCGGTTGCGCGCTGGTAGAAGTCGGGGCGACGACCAGCGTCGAAAGCAGAATGCCGTCGCTTTGAATTGCGACCGCGTACCGGGGGCCACGCTGCTCGTGCCCGGTGGTGTTCTTATCGGCGCGCAGCCGGTACAGGTCACCACGCACTTATCTCGTCCAGTTCCTCGTTTACGGCCTTGATCTCGGCCAGGTCAGCGGGGTGATTCCGGAGTCGTTCGGCGTCGCGCGCGGCCTGCGCGTACAGCCGGGCGGCGTACTGCGCGTGGATGAGCTCTCGAATCGCGTCAGACAGGTTGCCGCCGCCAGCCAGCTGACGAAGCTCAGCCATCGTCTGCTCGTCGGCGCGGAAGCTGATAGTAACGGCCGTCATACGACCATTGTAAGACAAGCACTTGGCGATCGGGCAAGGTGCTGTCAGGAACCCAGCTGGGCCACCGCGTCCGCCACGCTGGCGGCTACCGGGATCACCTCGGCCACGCCGGTGATCGACAGCACCTGGGCGACCTCCCCGTGCGGGGATGCCAGCACGAGCGATCCGCCCGCGTCCGCCAGCACCCGGCGCACTCCCATGAGCACGCCGATCCCGGCCGATGACATGAACGCCACCCGCGACAGATCCACCACGATCCGCTGCACCCCGTGCGCCAGCACTGATGCCAGGGCGTCACGGAACCGCTGCTCGGTGCCGGTGTCGATGTTCCCGGCTACCGAAAGCACCGCATGGCTAGCTTCCCGCGAGACCGAGAAGGCCAGCGAGTCGGTGCCAGTGCTCAGCGGGTCGGTATTCATGAGGCCAGTCACCTCCGCAGCGGGGGAGCGGACGTCCGGCACGGCTCCATACCCCTACCCAGCAGGCGCGAGGTATGGGCAGAAATCTTAAGAAATGATGCAGGCCGAGTGAAATACGCCAGGCCGGCCACGAGAGTGGCCGGCCCGGCTTGCGTTGTCGCGGGTTAGGTGAAGCCGACGTTCAGGAAGAAGTGGCCGAGGCGCAGGTTCAGGGCCCCGCCGCCCGCCCAGTGCACGATGAACGCCAGCAGGATGATGACCAGGATGACCACCACCAACCAGAAGAAGAACACGACAATCCCGGGAATTGCGTACCCGGCTACTGTTCTCGCTCTTGCCACGGCCGCTCAGCTACCCGGCTTCGCCTGACTTATTCGCAAACGCCCGTTAGGTCCGCTAGCGCAGGGACCGGCTGGTGATGCGCCAGTAGTAGCCGCTCGGGTCGAGCAGCCGGAAGTCGCGCAGCCCCCACGGCCGGTCGGCGAGTCCTCGGTCAGCGGCCACCCGGCCGCGGCCACGCGTGCGTGCTCCTCGTCGATGTCGTCGACCTCGAGCACTAGCTCGACCCCGGTCACGGGGCGCCGCTGGCCGCGATCGGGAATCTCTGGCCGGGCGGCGGCGCCCACCTGGACCGTGTCCCGCGCCAGCGCGACGTATGCCGATGGCCGGTTCCGCTCATCGCGGACCAGCTCGAAGCCGAGCACGGAGACGTAGAAGGCGACTGTGGCGTCGAGGTCGGCCGGGAAGATCTCACAGCGCAGCGGGGCGGCCATGACAGCCGGTTCAGGCGAGGGAGAGGAAGAGCCGCTCCAGCTGCGCTCGGTCGGCGTCGGCCGTGCCGTTGGTGTCGGCCAGGCACTGCTGCAGGCCGTCCGCGATGATCTTGAACCCCGCCCGGTCGAGCGCCCGGGACGCCGCCGAGAGCTGCGTCACCACGTCCGCGCAGTCGCGGCCTTCCTCGATCATCTTGATCACGCCGCCGATCTGGCCCTGGGCCCGCCGGAGCCGCCGGATCACGCTGGCCATCGTCTCGCTATCCAGATCCATCTCGGCTCCCGGGGTCAGGTGTCGCAGCACCCTGAACTATACCCGCCGGGGTATAGGTTGAGGCCCGCGGCTCACTGGCCTGCGGTCGCCTCCTGCTGCGCTATCTTGTCGCGGACGTCGGCCATGTCGAGATCCCGGACCGCCTGGATGACCTGCTCGAGCGCGGCCGCGGGCAGCGCGCCGGGCTGGGAGAACACGAGGATTCCGTCCCGGAAGGCCATCAGCGTCGGGATCGAGGTGATCCGCGCGGCCCCGGCCAGCGCGGGCTGGTCCTCGGTGTCGACCTTGCCGAACGTGATGTCCTCATGCTTGTCGCTCGCGGTGTCGAAGATCGGCGCGAACATCCGGCACGGCCCGCACCAGGACGCCCACCAGTCGACCAGCGTTATCCCCGGCCGGATGACCGTGTCCTCGAACGTGTCCTCAGTCAGTGCGACCGTGCTCATGCTTGACCCCTCTTGGCTATGCGTGGCGAACAATACCCTGTGGGGTATAACACGGAGCGGCGCGACGCATTCCCCGGCCCGGCGGGAGGTGACCTAGGCGCGGTCGCCGCAGGCCAAACGGCCCTACGCGGCCGGCTGCCGCGTGCTGATGATCGAGTCGAACGCGGAACCTCGTCATGGGAACTGGCTCGTGAGGTGAGGTCTTATGGAAAGCCTGGATCGATCGGCCGACCGCGGGCAAGTGGTGACCGAGCGGCCGCCGCTGCCCTACCCAGTGGCGCTGCGGGCGCTGGCCGTTTGCTTCACGAACACCGCGCGGGTACTCGCGCTGGTGTCGGCGCGCGGATCGATTCACTACGTGGTGCTGCGGCGGCTGAGCCGCGACGTTCTGCTCGATGGGCCGGACGTGCTGGCCAGCGCGCCGGATGGGACAGCCTGGTGGTGCCCGGCCAAGGCTGCGTGAGAGAGCCGGCCGGCATCCTGATAGCTGGCGCCGGCCCAGCCGGCCTGACTCTCGCCTTGCAGGCCTGTGATCACGGTGCCAGTGTCCGGGTCATCGACCGGCGGCCGGAGGCCGCCCGGCCTTCCCGCGCGCTCCTCCTGCATTCCCGCACGCTTGAGGTGCTGCGCCCGCTCGGGGTGACGCGGGCGCTGCTCGCCCTGGCGGACACGGCGCCCACGGTGGACGTGCAGCTCGGCTCGCGGGTGATCCGGGTAACGCTCGCTGACGTCGCACTGCCGGACACCGCTTTCCCGCACCTGTCGCTGATCCGTCAGACGGACGTGGAACGGGTGCTCGCGCGCGCTCTGGCCGACCGCGGGACGCAGGTGGAGTACGGCACCGAGTTGACCGTTGTACGCGACGGCCCCGAGGGCGCGCGGGCCACCCTGCGGTCCCCGGCCGGGACCGAGGAGATCCTGGCCGGTTTCGTGGCCGGCTGCGATGGCCCGGCCAGCACCGTGCGCGTCCAGGCTGGCATCGGCTGGCCAGGGGACCAGTACCCGGTTGAGGTCATCGTGGCCGACGCCGAACTGGACGGTGATCTCCCCGAAGACGCGGCCCGCGTCGTAGTGGGGCGGGAGGGACTGCTGTTCATCTTCCACCTCGGCGAGCAGGCACCGTGGCGACTGCTCGCGACCCGGCCCGCAGGCCAGGATCAGCTGCCGCCCGGCCAGTTCGGCCCGGCGGTCCCCGCCGGTGAGCTGCAGGCGCTCATGGACGAGGCGCACCTCGGCGTACAGATCACCGGTCTCGCCTGGTCATCGCGGATCAGGTTGCAGCACCGCGTGGCCGGCCAGTTCCGCCAGGGTCGGCTGTTCCTGGCCGGGGATGCTGCCCACGCCTACTCTCCGGCTACCGGTCAGGGGATGAACGCCGCCATACAGGACGCGGCCAACCTCGGCTGGAAGCTCGCGTTCGCTGCAGCCAGGCCGGGCAGCGCGCCGCTGCTGGACTCCTACGACCTGGAACGTCGGCCGGTGGCGCGTCAGTTCCTGGCGGTGACGCACCTGGCTTTCTGGGCCGAAGCCGGCACGGATCCTGTCGCGGCTACGCTCCGCGGCCGCCTCGCGCCGCTCGCCGGCCCCTTCGTGCCCGCGCTGGCAGGACGGGGCCGGCGACTGGTCGCCGAGGGGATGCAGCTGATTTCACAGCTGCGGGTCAGCTACCGCGACAGCCCGCTGTCAGTGGAGGGGATACCACGCCGGCGCGGCGGGCCACGCGCCGGAGAGCGATTGCCTGATCAGCTGGTGACCTCAGGAGGGCGCAGCGTTCGGCTGCATGACCTGCTCGCCAGGCCGGGTGTGCACATTCTGCTGGACCGGGACGCGGACCTGCTGGGCACGCTGCCGCCGGGCCGGTTCATTGAAGTTCATCGCCTTGCCAGCGTCCCTGGCCGGGGCCTGGTCGCTGTGCGCCCGGACGGTTACGTCGGCTTCCGCTGCCAGGCCACCGAGACCGGCCAGCTCGGCGCCTGGCTCACCCGCGTCAGAGCGGGTTAGCCGGTAAGCGCGTCCAGGGTGACGAAGGAGTAGCCCTGGGCGCGCAGGCCGCTGATCACTGCCGGCAGGGCGTCGGCGTCGAACGTTGTGTGATCGTCGGGGTTCGATCCGACGTGCATGAGCACGATCTCGCCGGGCCTGGCCGCGCTCAGCACCCGGGAGACCACGACCGAGGCGGTGACGTCTCCTGCGGTTCCCTGCCAGCCGAGGGTGTCGACGGTCCACCGGACCGGTACGTAGCCTGCCTGGTTGGCGAGGGTGATGGTGCGCGCGTCGCTGTCGCCGAATGGGAACCGGAACAGCGGTGCCGGGTCCTTGCCGGTCACAGAGCTGATCTGGCGGGCGCCGCCGAGGATCTCCCGCCGCACCGCCGCGTCGCTTAGCTGGGTGAGATGAGGATGGCTGATCGTATGATTGCCGATCCGGAAGCCTGCCGCGGCGATCGACCTGGCGGCTGCGGGGTAGTCACGCACGAAGTTCCCGGTCAGGAAGAAGGTGGCCGTGGCGTTCTCGCGCCGCAGGGTGGCCAGGATGGACGGGACGGCGTCGGCGTTGGCGCCCGCGTCAAAGGTCAGCGCGACCACCCGCCGTGTGGTGGAGATGGCGGTCCAGTCTTTCCCGGCCAGCCAGCCGGTGACCGGCTGCGTGCCGGGCGGGGCCGGGGCAGTGGTGCCGGGCGGGGCCGGGGCAGTGGTGCCGGACGGCTGCGGAGATGGTGTGCTCGGCTGGACGGTGGCAGGCGGCGCGGCAGAAGGGGTCACCGTCCCGGTGCTGGGCGGCGCCCGTGTCCCCTCCCTGGCGGACTGCCCCGCGCCGCAGGCTGCCAGGCTGGCCACCGTCGCGGCGATCACGGCAATCCGGGCGACCAGCAGGGTCCTCATGCCGCCAGCATGCGCCGTGCCATGAGGCCAGAGAAGGGTCCGAAGTCCCTTTCCCAGTGCCGACGGGCTCGGCAAGGATCAATCCTCCCCGGCGGGTGATGACGCCCAAGCGCGGCTCGCAAAGGATCAGATCCGACATTTCGCCGCGGGCAGTCGCCCCGGGCAAAAAGGAAAGAGGTCAGATGTCTGGTTATCCGCTGCTCGACGCGTTCTGGACGATGTTGATGTTCTTCGTTTGCCTGCTGTGGATCTTCCTGGTGATCTACGTCCTGACGGACATCTTCCGCAGCCGCGACATCAGCGGCTGGGGCAAGGCGGGCTGGACCATCCTGGTGATCTTCCTGCCGCTAATCGGCATCCTGGCGTACGAGATCGTGCACAGTGACCACTTCTTCGGCAGGAACGACAGGTACGGGAACGATGTGTATCAGACCGAGGTGCAACCGCAGGGCCGGCACCGTGGCGGCGGCGCCTCCGACCTCGCGCAGCTCGCCGACCTGCATGACCGTGGCGTGATCAGCGACGCGGAGTTCGAGCGGGGCAAGGAGAAGATCCTGCAGTAACGGCCGCCGCCGCGCTGGTCAGCGTGTCAGCGCCCTGGCAACCTGTGCGATGCCCTGACCCCAGGCGGTAATCTGCCCGGCGGGAAGGTACGACCCACCGGAGGATGTGTGGTCGGCCATGGGGGCGGCGATGAACCGCTCCCGGCCGGCCGGATCGATGAAGTAGAGGGCGGAGGTGTGCACGATGTCGGCGTCCGGGTTGGGCGCCTGCACCGTGATCTCGTAGCCGTTCCACACCTCGCGCAGATCCGGGACCGGCCCGGTGAAGAAGTGCCAGTCCGGGATCGTGATCAGCCGCTGCTCGCGGGAGTAGGCCATCATGTCGGAGACCGCGGCGTGGTACTGGTTCACGTTGACGGCGGCGAACACGACCTTGCCGGCCAGCGGGCCGAGGTCGCGGTAGGCGTCGACGTACTCTTGCGAGACGATCGGGCAGATGTCGGTGCAGTGCGGGTCCATGAACTCCAGCACGACGACCTTGCCGCGCAGCGATGACAGGGACAGGGCGCGCCCGTTCTGGTCGGTGAGCGTGAACCCGGGCGCGCTGCGCGCCAGGATCGGAGACAGGCCCATCAGGTTGATCTGCGCGTCGCTGACGCTGGCCGGGATTCCCGACGGGCGGGCTGGCTGCGCCCCGTCGCGGGCGCGCATGACGGCGAAGACCGTCACGACCGCCACCCCGGCCAGGACCACCGCGGCCAGGCTGGCCAGGAATCTCAGCCGGCCCCGCCGCACTGTGGCTGCCGACGGGGCGCCTGCCGATGCGGCGCTTTCCGGCGTGGCGCTTTCCGATACGGGGGCCGGCCGGGCCGCGTCAGCTTTCTCAGCAGGGTCCGCCTCGCGCATACCCGGCAGCATAGGCCGCTACGCGCCGACGGCCCGCCGCAGCCGGGATGACAAGTTTGTCATCTTCGCCGCCGCTGACGCTATTCGAAGCGGATCGTCGAGGGTGCCGTCATCGTGCGGAGCAGCGGCAGCGTCAGTGTGATGACCCCGAAGGCGCCCGCGAGCCCGATGCCCATGATCGTGTAGTAGTCCCGGCCGAGCTGCGGAATCGCGGTGCCGGCCGGCGCGAGCTTGAGGACCGCCATGACGGAGGTCCCGTAGGCGATGCCGGCCGCGACCACGGTGGCTGCCACCAGCGGCACCGCAGCCTCGAGGAGGACCACCCGCGACAGCACGCCCACCTGGGTGCCGCTGACCCGCAGCAGGGTGAACGGCCGCTTCCTGTCGACGAGCCCGCCGCCGGCGGTGACCGCGAGGCTGCAGCCGGCCACGATCAGCGTGAGCGCGACCGCCGCGTACAGGATCTTCTCGAACGTGGCGGCACGGGCGGTCCTGATCTGGAGCGTCTCGCCGAACGTCCGCGGCGGCGTCGGCGAGTCATCGGGGTTGCCGCCGACCCGGGGCGGCGCGTGGACGGCCAGATAGGTGCGGACCCGCTCGAGCGTCGCGGGGCTGTTCACCGTGACGAGGACCGTCTGCACCGGCAGCGTCGTCAGGTTCCCGGTGTAGGCCGGGGAACTGGCGTCGACGATCGGCTTGTCGCTGTAGCGCGGGTTATCGTCGAACAGCGAGTTGTCCATCACCTGCACGACCCGGACTCCCGGGGCACACCGGCCGAGCGCTGGCATAGCGCGCAGGTCCGCGCAGCTGACGGCGACCAGTGTGGGGCCCAGCGCCTCCTCCGCTTGTGTCAGCAGGTTGTACAGCGGGTAGACGGCGGCACCGGGGATGGCGCTGACCCCGCCGATGAGGCGCTGGCCCGCCGCCGCTGGCAGCTCGACCCGGCCGACGAGGATGTTGCTGAGCGCCCCGGCGGCGGGAGTCTCGTCGGTCGAGTTCACCGCGGGCACGATCAGGCCGGCCATCGTGCCGAGGAAGACCGCCAGCGTGA
>DATBBI010000181.1:0-4086 GCA_036271115.1 Trebonia sp. | reverse complement strand
CGTGGACCCGACGGTGGGCGGGGTGCTGTGCGCGCTCGGCTACGACCGTGACTTCGGCCAGGTCGCCGCGACCGGCCCGGCGCTGCCCGGCGGCGTCGGATACCGGGTGATCCCCGGCTGGCGCTCGATCAAGCTCGATCCGGTAACCCGGCGGCTGACCGTGCCGCCAGGCGTCCAGCTCGACCTCGGCGCGACGGTGAAGGGCTGGGCGGCGGACCAGTCCGCGGCGCGGATCGCGGAGAAGCTCGGCTGCGGGGTGCTGGTCAGCCTCGGCGGGGACACGTCGGTGGCCGGCGAGCCGCCCGATGGCGGCTGGCGGATCCGCGTGCAGGACGTGACCGGCATGCCGGACCAGCCGCCGCCAGGACCGAGCACGGTCGTGGCGATCAGGGACGGCGGGCTGGCCACCTCGTCAACGACGGCGCGCCGCTGGCAGCGCGGCGGCGACGTGCTGCACCACATCCTGGACCCGCGCACGGGCCTGCCCGCGGCGCCCGTCTGGCGCACGGTCTCGGTGGCCGCGGCCAGCTGCGCCGACGCGAACACGGCCGCGACCGCGGCGGTCATCAGGGGCCGTCAGGCACCGGCCTGGCTGGCCAGCCTCAACCTGCCCGCCCGGCTCGTCGAGCCGGACGGCACCGTGCTTACGGTCGCGGGCTGGCCGGCCGACCAGGAGTGACTACTCCGGATCGTCGTCGAGGAGCCAGTCCAGCGCAGCGGCGGCCGTCCAGGACTGGTTGAGGCTGCCCAGCGGGGCGCCGGTCATCGGGTGGTAGTACTCGGCGTACGTCTCGTCGCCGAGCTGTCCGAGCGAGGTCTCCCGCAGTCGCGCGGCGAGGTCGTGCTCGCCCGAGCGGTGCAGCGCCCAGGTGAGCAGCCAGGTGAAGACCGGCCACACCGGGCCGCGCCAGTAGCATTCCGGGTTGAACGCGGCGGAGCATGGCGACGTGGACGGCGGCAGCGGCCACTTCAGGCCCGGATGACCCGCCCAGCGCGGCCCTGTGAGCAACGCGACGAGGCGCTGCCGCAGGTAGCGCGGCATGCCTCCGGCGATCAGCGGGGCGAAGCCGGCGATCGTCTCTGTCCGCAGCCACGAGCCGGTCCTGAGGTCGACATCGGCGGCCAGGCCTGACGCCTCGTCGACGTGGCAGAAAACAGCCGCCCGGGCCTGGGCGGCGTAGTCCTTGAGCTCGGCTGCGTCGTCGGTTTTCCGCAGCCGCACGGCGAGGGCGGCCAGCATGTCGGAGGCGGCCGCGTAGATGGCGGTAAACAGCACGTCGCCGACCTGGAAGCTGCCGGATTCGCGCAGCAGGCCCGCGTCGTACCCGGCCTCCTTGGCCTCCTCCACCAGCCACAGGTACCTGTCGTACTCACCGTCGGTCGGCCGCTGCCCGGCGCTCGACACGTGCGCCTTGTCACGGCGGGTGTAGGCGGGCAGGCCGGGGCCGACCAGAACGTTCCCGTAGGGAACGTCCCACCGGGGCGAGTTGTCCGTGCCGCTCTCCCAGCCGTGGAACAGCGTGATCAGCCCGGTGGACTTGTCGGCCCTGTCGCGGGTCAGGAACCGGTGCCAGGCGACGAGCTTCGGGTACAGGTGCGCCGCCCAGCCGAGGGTGAGCGCATGCTCCTGCCCGCCCTTGGCCGCGGCGACCGCGAGGATCCTGTCGACGGCGATGGCGTGCACGGGCGGGTCGATGATGCCGCTCGTCGCGGGCGCCGCCGGGGCGTCTTCGCTGTACCGCGCGCACTGCCACTGCACAGGTCCCGGCCAGTACCCGTCGGCGGCAGGGTCGAAGACGATGTGCGGCACCATGCCGTTGCGCCACTGGCCGGCGAAAAGCGAATCAAGTTCCAGCCGGGCGCGGGGCAGGTCGACGGTGGCCAGGCCGATCGCGTTGAACGCGGCGTCCCAGCTCCACTGATGGGGGTAGAGGGTTGGCGAGGCCTTGGTGATGAGGCCGGTGCTGTTATCTCGCAATATGTAGGCCGCTCGGGCGGCAAGACTCAATGACCCAGACATCGTTATGTTACAACCAGGTTTCCAAACATGACGATCATGTTAACTACGGGGGCAGAAGGCATCTTCCGAAAACGTGCGTGCCTAACAGGCGCGTTACCAAACTGGAAGTTACCCTCACTAGATGACCGGAGCTGCACAAGAGATGCCCCCGGAGGCAACACCATTGATGAAGCTAGGGGATAGCACACGTTGCGGGTCGGTCAGCCGGCTCAGAGCCGGCTCATAGCCCGTATCGATGCTCTCCTGTGTTTCGTGACCCATTCTTGAGAACGTGAGCGGAATCAACTCTTCTACTGCGCTGTGGTACGCGAGCCGCGCGACCGGTGTGGTCGCGCTGCTGCTGCTGACCGCGGTGCTGCTTCTCGGCCTGCTGGTGACCAGGCAGGGCCGGCTGCCGGGCCTGCCGCGGTTCGCGGTCACGGGCCTGCACAGGAACCTGTCGCTGATCGCGGTCGTGTTCGTCACGCTGCACGTGCTGACCGCCATCGCCGACAGCTACGTGAACATCCCGCTCACCGCCGCGATCGTCCCGCTGGCCTCGCCGTACGAGCGGCTGTGGCTGGGCCTCGGCGCGGTGAGCTTCGACATCATGATCGCGGTCATCGTGACCAGCCTGCTGCGCAGGCACCTGAGCCGCCGGCTGTGGCGCGGGGTGCACCTGCTGGCGTACGTGAGCTGGCCGGTCGCCTGGCTGCACAGCATTTTCTCGAGCACCGACATGCGGCACGGCGAGCTGTTCCTGCTCGCGGTGGCCTGTGCCCTGGCGGTCGTCATCGCGGTCGGCTGGCGGCTGGCCGCGGCGGCCCGCGACCTGCCGCGCGCCGAGCGAGTCGGGCATCTGATGGCCACGATGCATCGCCCGATGTCCGCGATGCACCACCGCGCGGAGATGCACCACCGGGCGCCGGAGAGGACAACCCGCCCATGACCGCGGCCACCCAGGGCTTGCCCGCCGAGGACACCGCCATCAGCCTGCCGCGGCTGCTGCCACGCGACGGCCAACGGCCGGAGAACTGGCACGCGCACACCGCGCGGCACGGCCGGCTGCCCTACCGCGACCGCCGCGGCGACCTGATCGATGACCTGAGCGCGGCCGGGCTCACCGGACGCGGCGGCGCCGCGTTCCCCGCGGGCCGCAAGCTGTCGGCTGTGCTCGACGCGGCGGGCAAGCGGCGCAGGGCCCCGGTCGTGATCGCGAACGGAGCGGAGAGCGAGCCGGCCAGCGAGAAGGACGCCACGCTGCTGTGGCTCGCCCCCCACCTGGTGCTCGACGGCCTCCAGCTCGCCGCCGAGGCGGTCGGCGCGGACCAGGCCATCCTGTACACGCACGTTGACCGGCGCAACGACGTGGGCAGGCGGCTGCGGCAAGCCATCGCGGAACGCGTCGCCGTCGGCGCCGACCGGATAGCGGTACAGCTTGCGGAGGCCCCGCCGCGCTTCCTGTCCGGCCAGGAGACGGCGCTAGTCAGTCACCTGGCGGGCGGGCCGGCGATCCCCACCTTCATACCGCCGCGGATCACCGAACGCGGGCTGCTCGGCGCACCGACGCTCGTGCAGAACGCCGAGACGCTGGCCCACATGGCGCTCATCGCGCGGCACGGCCCGCGGTGGTTCCGGCAGGTAGGCACCGCGGCCGAGCCAGGCTCGATGCTGTGCACCGTCCGCCGCGCTGACGGAGCGCCGCGCGTCGTCGAGGTCCCCCTCGGCATACCGTTGAAGGTCCTGCTCAGTGACGTGCGGGCCGATCAGGCGGTGCTGATCGGCGGATACCACGGCAGCTGGCTGCCGGCCACTGAGGCGGTGCGGCTGACGCTGGACAACCAGTCGCTCGCCGCGGCGGGTGCCCGGGTCGGTGCCGGGATCCTGCTGACCCCGCCGCCGGATCGGTGCCCGCTTATCGAGACGGCAGCGGTCGTTCGGTATCAGGCTCTTGAATCCGCCGGCCAGTGCGGACCGTGCCTGAACGGACTGCCGCGAATGGCCGCCGCCCTCACCGAGATCGCCGTCGGCCGCCAGCGCGGCCAGACGCAGGCGGACGTGGAGCGGTGGGCCGGGCTGGTCACCGG
>DATBBI010000180.1:0-3240 GCA_036271115.1 Trebonia sp. | reverse complement strand
CGCGCTGATGGGCATCGGCTCGTCGCGCGGCGACGACCGGGCCGTGGCCGCGGCCGAGATGGCGATCTCGTCACCGCTGCTCGAAGCGTCGATCGACGGTGCGCACGGCGTGCTGCTGTCCATCCAGGGCGGTTCCGACCTCGGGCTGTTCGAGATCAACGAGGCCGCGCAGCTGGTCGCCAACTCGGCGGCGGTGGACGCCAACATCATCTTCGGTGCCGTGATCGACGACGCGCTCGGCGACGAGGTGCGGGTGACGGTGATCGCGGCCGGGTTCGACGAGCAGCGGCAGGGCCGGCCCGCGTCCGCGGCCAGGGTGGTCCGGCCGACCAGCGCCTCCGCCGCTACCGGGTCTGACGGCGCTGCCGGCACGTCAGGCACGCACAGCGCGCCGCCCGCGCCGCCCGCGCCTGGCGCCGGCGTCGCCGCAGCGGCGTCGCCGGGTTTTACCGCGTCGGCTGGTGAGGCCGGCTACTCGTCCTACTCCGCGCCGGCCGCCGGAACCAGCGCCACGGCCAACGGCGCCGCCAGGGCCAGCGAGCCGGCGCAGCCCGCCTTGCCGGCGCAGCGCGCCGCCAAGGCGCCCAAGGCGCCCGAGACGCCGGAGGAGCCCGCTGCCGCCCTGCCGGAGCCGTCCGCCGCCGAAGCCCTGAGCGACTATGTTCCCGCGCCGGTCTCGTTCGTCTCACCGGAAGACGGCGGCGGGACCAGCTACTCCGACAGCCTGGCGGACAGCGGCCTGTCCGGCTCGTCCGGCTGGGCGGACTCCGGGCGGACCAGCGCGCGAGACAAGATCTTCGACTCCGGGGCCGGGCGGCGTCGCCCGGTGGTCTTCGAAGAGGACGACGACTTGGATGTCCCAGACTTCCTCAAGTGAGCCCGGCCCGTCCGCGGAGCGCCGCGGCGAGTTGGAGAAGAACCTGGCGGAGGTCAGGAACCGGATCGCCGCGGCCTGCGCGGCGGCGGGCCGCGACCCCGGCGAGATCACGCTGATCGCGATCACCAAGACCCGGCCGCCGTCCGACGTGCTGCTGCTGCACGAGCTTGGCCTGACCGACTTCGGCGAGAACAAGGACCAGGAGGCGGCACCGAAGGCGGCCGCCTGCGCCGCGGCCCTGGCCGCCGACGCCGACGCCGATGCCGATGCCGGCCCCGGCGCCGGCCCCGGCGCCGCCGGACGCAGCCAGCCGCTCCGCTGGCACTTCGTCGGCCAGCTGCAGACCAACAAGGCGTCCAGCGTGGCGGGCTACGCCGACGTCGTGCACTCCGTGGACCGGCCACGCCTCGTCCACGCTCTCGCCGCGGCCGCCAGGAAGGCCGGCCGGGAGCTGACCTGCCTGGTCCAGGTCGACCTGGACACCCCCGCCGACCCGGCGCGCGGCGGCGTGCCGCCCGCCCAGGTCCGCGAGATCGCCGAGGCGATCGAGGCCGAGCAGACCCTGATCCTCGGCGGGGTGATGGCCATCGCCCCGCTCGACGCGGACCCCGTGAGGGCGTTCGCCGCGCTGCGTCCCTGCTCCCTGGCGGTACGGGCGGTGAACCCGGCGGCGACGATCATTTCGGCCGGCATGAGCGGCGACCTGGAGGCCGCCATCGGAAATGGCGCGACACACGTGCGAATTGGTACGGCGTTGCTCGGAGCCAGAAGGCCTCTCGTCCGGTAATGTCCCTCGCGTAAGGCGTTCCAGCGGCTTTTGAGCAGGCCGCGACGCGGGGCTAAGGCATGACGGAGGACTGACGGATGGCCAGCGCGATGCGCAAGATGGCGGTCTACCTTGGCCTCGTGGAGGACGATCGCCGGTATGCCGAGAACTACGAGGCGTACGACGAGTACGACGACTACGACGAGCCGGCCGACGCGGTCGAGCCTGCCGCGCCCGCCGCGCCCGCGCGGGCCGATTACGCGGGATACCCGACCGACCACCGGGTCGACACGGTACCGCCGCAGCAGGTCGAGCTCGCCAGGATCACCACACTGCATCCACGCACATACAATGAGGCCCGGAACATCGGTGAGCATTTTCGCGACGGCACTCCGGTGATCATGAACCTGACCGAGATGGTCGACAGTGACGCACGGCGTCTAGTCGACTTCGCGGCGGGATTGATCTTCGGTTTGCGCGGCTCCATCGATAAGGTGACGAACAAGGTCTTCCTTCTCTCCCCGGCTAACGTCGAGGTGACGGCGGAAGACAAGGCCCGCATCGCGGAGCGGGGTTTCTTCAACCAAAGCTAACGGGCGTGTAGTGATCAAGTGACAGCGAACAGTATCCGGAGCGGCGCTCACCCGCGACGCCAGCGGAGATCGCTGGGCACGGGACAGGCGATGTGATGCAGCTCCTGAAAGTCGTCCTCACCTACGTGCTGTCGATCTACCTCGTGATCCTCATCGGCAGGATGATCATCGGCTGGATCCAGGTTTTCGCCAGGTCATGGCGGCCGACGGGGGTCGTCCTGGTGCTGGCTGAGGGGATTTTCACAGCCACCGATCCACCACTGAAATTCCTGCGTCGCTTCATCCCGCCCCTCAGGATCGGTACAGTAGCCATGGATCTCAGTTACATGGTGCTGTTCATCGTGGTACTGATTTTGCTGCAGGTAGCCGTCCCCAGACTGTAGAACCATGTACCGTTGCTGATCAGGTACATGAGAACTCAGGTACGGTGCTGAGGAACGCAGCCAAGCGCGCCGAGGAGACAAGATGCCGCTGACGCCCGCGGATGTGCGGAACAAGCAGTTCAGTACGACCAGGCTTAGGCCCGGGTATGACGAGGAAGAAGTCGATGCCTTCCTCGACGAGGTTGAGGCTGAACTAGACCGGCTGATCCAGGAGAATGAAGAGCTCCGGGCGAAGCTGGCTGAAGTCTTGCGCGGCGGGGGGAAGCCTGCTGGCATTCCGGCCCTGAGCTCGCCGTTGTCCGATCCTAAGGACATGATGATGCCGGAGCCGCCGCCGGAGCGCAGGCAGCCCGAGCCCATGATGATGGACCGGATGCACCACCCGGTCGAGGACAACATGGACACGGCCGCCCGCGTGCTGTCGCTGGCCCAGCAGACCGCCGACCAGGCGATCGCCGACGCCCGCCGGGAGGCCGACGAGACCCTCGGCCGCGCGCGCCGCGAGGCTGACGAGGTGCTCACCAAGGCCCGGCGCCAGGCGGAGCAGATCACCGGCGACGCCAGGGCGCGCGCCGAGAGCCTGGAGCGGGACGCCCAGGAGCGGCACCGCCAGGCGATGGG
>DATBBI010000179.1:0-22487 GCA_036271115.1 Trebonia sp. | reverse complement strand
GTTGATCATGAGCATGGCCATGTCGCACCGGATGCCGTCGCACTGACTGGCGATATCGGCCAGCGTCTCGACGGTCGCCGCGCGCATCGCGGGCGAGAACGCGTTGAGCTGGACGACGTCCGGCCACGGCGGGAAATACGGATCCCGGCCGTGCGCCAGCACCTGGCCGCCCGCCGCTACCCAGCCGGCCGGATCCGCGCGGAGGTCGTCCTCGGAGCCGCGGACGAAGAGCTCCGGATCGCTCATCACCCACGGGTGGTCCGGGGCGACGTGGTTGGGCACGTAGTCGAGGATCAGCCGCACGCCGCGGGCGGCCAGCGCGGCCCGCGCCGCCGCTAGCCCATCGCGGCCGCCGAACATGTCGTCCGCGACATAGCGGCGCACACAGTACGGGGAGCCGATGACGTCCTCGGGCCGCAGGTCGGGCAGGGCCTCGCGGAACGACGCCTGGAGCTCCTGGTTCGCGTTGGCCAGGGCCAGCCCGGCCGGGCTGCGCTCCCACACGCCCATCAGCCAGACCGCGTTGATGCCGTCCGGCGTGATCGCGTCCCAGTCTGATCCCGTCACGTCGGCCAGGGTGACCAGCCGCCCGGCCGCGCGGGACAGGTCACCTAGCCAGATCCCCGCGTTGATCTCGTAGATCGCCGGCAGGGCCGGCCATCCGGTCCGTTCCGCAGTGGCCATGGTGTGCTGCCTCCCCATTAGGACATCACGTTGCCCTCATCCAGGCTCCAAAGGCGAGGCGGCCCGCGTCTCCTCCGCCGTGGGTGATATCTGGGTCTCCGGGTTCCATGATTGCTACGCAATTGCTTATGGTGACTTTTGAATTCGAAGTTCACCTTTCGTGTCTCCGAGCGACAGAAGTAGGGCAGGGAAGGAGAGGCGATGGCCGGTGCACCGCCTCTTGCGGTCCGCGGCCCGGAACCGGAGCCGCACGATTCCGGTCTCCCGGCAGCCGGCAAGTTCCACCCCCCTGATCCGCGCCGGGAATGGGTGCCGCGCCAGCGCCTGATCGAGCAACTGGCGGCCGGCGACGCGAAGCTGGTCATAGTCCACGCGCCCGCGGGGTTCGGCAAGACGATTGCCGTGGCGCAATGGCGGGCCGCTGAGACCCAGGACCGGGCTTTTGCCTGGGTCTCGCTCGATCCTGGTGACGACGATCCAGTCAGCCTCTGGTCGCACATCATCTTCTCGCTGCAGCGAGCCTGCCCGCGTTTTGGCGGGGGAGACCTGCTGGCGCTGCTGCAAGCGCGGATTCCTGACATTTCCGGGCGGCTGGTGCCCAGCCTCGTCAATGCGCTGGCCAGACTGCCAGAACAGGTCGTGCTCGTCTTGGACGACTTCCACCTCGTCCGGGCGCGGCGCTGCCACGAGCAGATCGATTCGCTGCTGACCAGCCTGCTGCCCCCCGCCAGGATCGTCATCATCAGCCGGACGGTCCCGCCGCTTCAGGTAGCCCGGCTGCGGGCCGCTGGAGAGCTGACGGAGATCGGCGCGCGGGAGCTTCGCTTCACGCCCGAGGATGCCGCGGGCCTGATCGGTGCCGTCGCCGGCAGCCCGCTGGGCCAGCGTGACCTGGCGGAACTGGTCGACGCGACCGAGGGGTGGCCGGCCGCCCTGTACCTGGCGGCGTTGTCCCTCCGGAGCCAGCACGACCCAGGTGAGTTCGTTCGCGAGTTCGCCCACGGCAACCAGTACGTCGCCGACTATCTCCTTGAGGACGTCATCACCCGCCAGCCCGACCACGTCGTGCGGTTCCTCACCCATACGGCGATCCTCGACCGGTTCACGGCTGCGCTCTGCGACGCGGTGACGGGACGAAGGGACGCGGCGGAGATCATCGATGTGCTCGAACGGGAGAACCTCTTCCTCGTCGCGCTGGACGAGAGCCGGCGATGGTTCCGGTACCACCACCTGTTCGCCCGGGCGCTTCGCGCCCGGCTCACGTCCAGCCAGCCCGGACTCGCTCCGCTGCTGCACCGGCGCGCCAGCGAGTGGTTTCGCACCCAGGGGCTCCATGGGGAAGCGATCAGCCACGCCCTCGCCGCGGGTGATACCGGCGTGGCCGTCGAGGTGATGGCCGCTCAGTGGTACCCCTACCTCAACGCTGGCCGCCTGGAGACCGTCAGAGGCTGGCTGAAGGCTCTTGGCGATCACGTCATCGCCGGGAACCCGCTCGCCGCGCATATTGCCGCCTGGGTCGGGGCCCTGACCGGCCAGCCAGGCACGGTGCAGCGGCTGCTTCCGGTCATCGACGCCGGCGGGGACCTCGGGCCGCTTCCCGACGGCATGCGCTCGCTGCGGTCTTCGGCGGCGCTGCTCAGGGGCACGTTCGGATTCGACGGCATCAGCGTCATGCGGGAAGCGGCGGCCACCGCGGTGGAACTCGAAGACGACCCGGCGTCTCCCTGGTACGCGCTCGCGCTGACCGATCGCGGGTTCAGTCTGTACATGTCCGGGGAGCCCGGGGCGGCGGAGGCGCTCAGGCAGGCGGTGCTGAGCGGCGTCGCCGATCCCGCCATCCAACTGACCGCTATGTCCATCGCGACTCTGGTGGCCATCGCGGAGGGCCGGCCGGCGGAGGGCAGCGTGCTGGCGGACACGGCACTGCGCGTCGCCGACGACAGCCTCGCGGACACGCCGCAGGCCAGCCTTGCCTACCTGGCCGTCGCCGCCGTGTGGGCCGAACAGGGCCGGCTCGAAGAAGCCCGCCGGGAGCTGCTGAGAGCCCTCCAATTGCGGCGCAACTGGATGGGGATGAGTCCCTGGACAACGACGGAGATCATGTTCAGGCTCGCGGCTGTGCTGCACGGCCTGGGAGACGATGCCGGGGCGGCGGCACTCGCGACCGAAATCGACGACGCGCTCGCCTCGCTGCCAGACGGGGCCGAGGCCCAGCGGACCCGGCTGGAACGTCTGCGCCACCGGCTCGGCGCTGGCCCGGGCGCCGAGCCGATGGGCGGCGGCCAGGTGCAGGGCCTGACCAATCGCGAAATGACCGTCCTGCGCATGCTCAGGGGGACGATGTCGGTCGCGGAGATCGCGCAGGAACTGGAGCTGTCCTCGAACACGATCAAAACCCACATCCGGGCGATCTACCGGAAGCTCGCGGTGTCCACCCGCCCCGCCGCCGTAACCCGGGCCCGCGATCTTGGCCTGCTGTAAGGTCCGCTAGCCCGGGCAGGCTTCATGCACCCAGGAACCGCCCGCGCGCCTGCGGACATCCTGACGTGCTGTTATCGGCTGATCGCAACGGCCGCAGCGCCGCCCGGCCGCGTGGGCGGAGTTGCTGTCCGACCCGGCGGGGCGGGCGTTAGGAACGGCCAGCCCGATCGGGCCGGAGCCGGTCACCGGCAGCCCCGCGCCGCCAGGGCAGTAATGATCCAGATGCACCTGGCGGACCCGCTCGCCGATCGACGTCAGCCTCCCGCGCTCGCCCATCCTGCTGCGCCCTCCTGACTCAGGCCAGCGCCATGGCGATGGCGTGCAGGGCCAGGCCGACGCCCGCCCCGACCACCGTGCCGTTGATGCGGATGAACTGCAGGTCGCGGCCGAGCAGCAGCTCCAGCTGGGTGGCCGTCTGCGTGGCGTCCCAGCGCTCGATGGTGCCCGTGACCAGGCCGGCGAGCTCGTCGTGGAACTGGTCGGCGAGCGCCCTGGTTCCCGACTCGATCACCCGGTCGAGGCTCTCCTGGAGCCGCTGATCCGATCCGAGGCGGCGGCCGAGCGCCGTCAGCGCGCCGGCCATCCGGTGGCGCAGCTCGGACTCCGGGTCGGCAGCCTGGATGCGCATGGTCTCCTTCGCGTTCTTCCACAGCGCCGACGACCAGTCCCGCAGTCCCGCGCTGCCCAGCACCTCGCGCTTGATGCGCTCGCCCCGCTCGCGCAACTCGGGCGACGTCTCGAGCCGATCGGGCAGCGCGGCGATCCACTCCTCGAACTTCTGCCTGGTCTCGTCCTCGGGATCGGCGGCCATCGCCGCCAGCCGCTCGCGCAGCCGGGTGTAGATCCGGTCGTAGACCCGCCGGTACACCAAGTCCGGCACCCAGCGGGGCGCTTCGATCTCGAACCGGTCGCGAAGCTCCTCGTAATGCTCCTCGAGATAGCCGTCGACGCCGGACAGGATGCCGTTGAACAGCTCGGCGTGGTGTCCTTCCGCGATGAGAGCCCGCACCAGCCGCCCGGCCAGCGGCGCCACGTCGAGGGAGTCCACGGCGCGGGTCAGCTCACCGGTGAGGATGCGCTGGGCGTCCTCGTCGCGCAGCGCTTCGGCAGCCGTGACCACCAGGTCGGCGGCGTGCCCCGCGAACCGCACGGCGTTCTCCTCGTCGGCCAGCCAGCCGGCGAGCCGGGGAACGACCTTGGCAGCGCGAAGCCGCTCGGTGAGCACGTCGGCGTTGAGGAAGTTCTCCTGGACAAACTGCCCGAGCGTGGCGGCGAACCGGTCCTTGCGCTCGACGATCACCGCGGTGTGCGGAATGGGCAGCCCCAGCGGGTGGCGGAACAGCGCGGTCACCGCGAACCAGTCCGCGACACCGCCGACCATGGCCGCCTCGGCGCCCGCCTGCACGTAGCCGGCGAACGTCCCGTGCAGCTGGGCCGCGGTCACCCCTATGAACAGGGCCGTCACCGCGACGAGCAGCGCGGTGGCCCGGCGGCGGGCGGCGGCCAGGCGGCGCGCGCGCAGCTCGACGGACTCCCGCTCCAGCCCGGAGACCGGCGCGGCGCTGGTCCGCGCGGTTACCGGTGGTTCGGTGGCAGAGGTTGTCACGGGCACACCTCACGGTACCTGGGCTCGCGAGACCGCTGGAGCCGGCCGGGCGGCGCCGTCACGCATAGCGTTGCACAATCGGCGCGGCGCTACCGCATGGAAACGAAGGTCAGCGCCCGGCTGCCCAGAGGTCGACGACGAGCGGCGCCTCAGTGAGCCGCACGATGTCCGCCGGCTCGAAGCCAGGGGCGCACTCGCGCAGCACGAGCCCGCGGCCATCGCGCTCGATGACCGCGAGGTCGGTGACGATGAGATCGACGCATTCGGTCCCGGTGACGTCGTACGTGCACGCGTTGACGATCTTCGGCTGCCCACCGCGCTCGCAGTGCCACATGGCGATGATGAGCGTGCCGGGCTTGACGAGCAGGTCCATCGCGCCGCCGATGGCGCCGCCGCCCATCTGGGGCGTCGTCCAGTTCGCGAAAGACCCTCGCCCGTCGACCTGGAAGGCGCCGAGGACGACCGCGGTGAGCCGGCCGGAACGGGCTATCTCGAACGCCTCCGTCGAGTCGAAGACGGCCGCGCCGGGACGGAGCGAGACCGGTTCCGCGCCAGCGTTGTAGTAGTCGGGGTCGGCGTCTTCCGGGGCGAGGCGCGTCCCGTAACCGAGGACGCCGTTCTCGGCGTGCAGCACGACGTCGCGGCCGTCGAGATGGTCGGAGACCATCGTCGGGAGGCCGACGCCGAGGTTCACGTAGCTGCCATCGGACAGCAGGCCCGCGATGCGCTCCGCCAGCTGCGTCGCGGTCCGGCCCGGGCGCCCCAGGTACGTGCGCGCCTCCGCAGCTTCGCGCGCGACCCGCCACAGCGGCTTGGCCTCCTCCGCGCGCTGGACGACCCGGTCCACGAAGATGCCCGGCAGGTCCACCTCGCCAGGCGCGAGCTCACCGACCTCGACGAGCTCGTCGACCTCGACGATGACGACCCTCGCGCCCTTCGCGAAGCTCGGCCCGAAGTTCTGGCTCGTCCCGCGGAACGAGACGTTGCCCGCGCGGTCCGCCTTGCGGGCGTAGATGAGGGCGTAGTCCAGGTGCAGCGGGGACTCCAGGACGTACGTCTGCCCGCCGAACTCGCGGCGCTCCTTGCCGCCGGTGACGACAGTGTCCCTGCCGACCGGACTGTAGAACGCTGCTATCCCCGCCGCGACGGCGCGGAGCCGCTCGACAAGGATGCCCTGCGGCACGAGCTCGACGTCGAGCGGAACCGGGCTCAGCGCCGCGGCGGCGCCCGCGATACCGCCGGCCCGGGCGGAGAAGGCGGCGATGAGCCGGCTCGCCTGGCCGGCCTGCACGATCGAGACGGGGTGCGCGGAATCCCGGCCGAGGGAGTTGCAGACGATCGTGAGGTCGCGCAGTTCCCGCGCGCGTACCGCCGTGGTGAGCTCGACAGGGAACCCGTGGATGACGCCGAACCCGGCGATCCCGATGACGCTCCCCGAATCGATATCGGCTACGGCGTCAGCGGCGTTAGCGGCAACCTTGTCCATCGCCCTGCCTCCTCGGTCGCCCTGCCTCCTCGATCCGATCTTCTGGCAGCGACGCGGTGCCGTCCAGGCAGGACCGGATCTTCGCGGCCTATTCCATCGGGACCCGGTGCTTCCATCAGAGGCTCAGTACCGCGAAGATCGTTAGTGGAAGTCACAATCGAGGAGGGCATGGAAATGACGGGACCGCTGGCAGGCCTCCGGGTCGTCGACTTCGGCCAGTACGTGGCCGGGCCGCTGGCAGCCGTGCTGCTCGCCGACCAGGGTGCCGACGTCATCCACGTCGACCCGCCTGGCGGCCCGCGCATGACCGGTGTCCCGGACGCGTTCCTCAACCGGGGCAAGCGCCGGGCGATCCTGGACCTGAGGCGGCCGGGCGACCTCGCCGCCGCGCGCCGCCTCGCCGCCGCCGCGGACGTGGTGATCGAAAACTTCCGGCCGGGAGCGCTGACCAGGCTCGGGCTCGACCTCGACGCGATCCGGCAGGAGAGCCCGGCCCTCATCACGTGCTCGCTGCCCGGCTTCGCCGCCGACGATCCGCGCGCCAGCCTGCGCGGCTATGAGGGCGTCATCGCCGCCGCGACGGCCAACTGCACGCCGCGGACCGGTGAGGAGCCGGCAGGCTGGGACTGGGAGCGGCCCACGTACTCGGCGCTGCCGCTCGCCTCGAGCTTCGCCGCGTACCTGGCCGCCGTGAGCATCGTGATGGCGCTGATCGCGCGGCGGCGCACCGGGCGCGGCCAGCATGTCGAGGTGCCGCTGTTCGACGCGATGTTCACCCTCATCGGGCACAGCGGCGCCTACGAGACCGAGCGCGGGCTGCGCCCGGCGCGGCCCATCCACGGGCGCGGCGCGGGCGCGTTCCGCTGCAAGGACGGCCGGTACGTGCAGTTCGACACCTCGAGCGCCCGCCACCTGTCCTGGTTCGCCCGGGCCGCCGGCCTCCTCGGGCGCCTCGATCCTGAGCTCCTTGACCTCGCGAGCAACGCGCGCCCGGAGGTCAACGAGCGCCTGCACGCCGCGCTGCGAGCGGAGTTCCTGACCCGCACGGCCGCCGAGTGGGAGGAGCTCGGCAACGCGGCCGGCGCCGCCATCGGGTTCGTCAGGACACCCGCCGAGTGGATTGGCACCGAGCACGCCCGCCAGACGCACGCGGTCGCCCGCGTGACCGACCCCGAACTTGGCGACATCTGGTGCGCGGGACTCCCTGTAGCGCTGAGCGAGTTCCCTGACCCACCGCTGCGACCGCGCCGCCTGGCCGGGGCGGACACCGATGCCGTCCTCGCCGAGCTCGACGGCGAGCCTGCCCGCCCCGCTCCCGGCCCCGGATCCGCACCAGCCGCCGGATCTGAGCCGGAAGTGGCCCAGCCGCTCAGCGGGATCAGCGTGCTGGACCTGGGCCTGGCGCTCGCGGGGCCGACGTGCGGCCGGATCCTGGCGGAGTTCGGCGCGAGCGTGCTTAAGATCGGGAGCCCTGCGGCCGGCGTGGGAGGGTACCTCAACCGGGGCAAGGAGTCGCTGCTCCTCGACCTCGGCACGCTGGCAGGCCAGGAGGTGTACTGGCGGCTGGTGGAGCATGCCGACGTGGTGCTCGAGAACTTCTCGCCCGGCACCGCCGGACGGCTGACGATTGGCTCCGACGAAGTCCTGGCACGCCGGCCGGACCTCGTCTACACCTCGATTAGCTGCTACGGCCTCGGCGGACCGTGGACAGGGTGGCGCGGCTGGGAGCGCCAGGGCCAGGCGGTGACCGGGATCATGGAGCGCACCGAGCTGCCATCGGTGCTCGGCCCGTACAACATCGTCGACATCGGCACCGGCATCCTCGGCGCGTTCGCGACGGCGCTCGGGATCTACCACCGGCAGGCGACCGGCCGGGGCCAGCTCGCCAGCGCCTCGCTCGTCCAGGCCGCCACTTACCACCAGGCGCTGTTCATGTTCGACCTGCCTGACTACCGGCCGGCCGAGCCGCGCGGCTACTTTGCGCTCGGCGAGAGCCCGCTGCAACGCTACTACCGGGCCGCCGACCGGTGGTTCTTCCTCGCCGCCCGGCCTGAGGACATCCCCGCCCTGGCCGCCGTGACGCGGCAGCCGGAACTCGAGCACCGCACCGGAGCAGACCTCGAGGCGGCGCTCGAAGACGCGTTCGCGGTGGACACTGCGCAGGCCGTGGCCGCCCGGCTGGCAGACGCCGGCGTCGCCGCGCACGTCGTCGTTCCGATCGCCGACCTGATGACCGACCCGGTGGTCCGCGCGCGCGGGCTGAGCGTGAGCCAGGACGTGGCGGGTGTCGGCAGCTGCACGATGCCGGGCGTCTCGCCGCGGCTGTCCGACACTCCGGCGCTGGCAGGCCACCCACCGCACCGGCCCGGGGAGGACGCCAGGCAGGTACTCGCCTCGGTCGGCCTGGCCGACCGGCTCGACGCGCTGGAACGCGGCTGGGTGGTCCGGGCGACCGACCTGCCCGCGGCGTGGCCGTGACACCCAACGAAAAGAGGAAGGAACTCCGTGCAACGCAGCGAGACAAGGTTTCTGACCACGCACACGGGCAGCCTGATCCGCCCGGCCGCGCTGATCGAGGCGCCGCCGGCGGACGCTGACGCCGAGGCGCGGGCCGGCTATGAGCGCGCGCTGACCGAAGCGGTCGCCGGCGTGGTAGCCGGGCAGTGGGACGTCGGGCTCGACGTGGTGAACGACGGCGAGTTCGGCAAGTCGGGCTGGTCGGGGTACGCGCTGGACCGGATCAGCGGCTTCGAGATCCGCCAGGACCAGCTCAAGCCGCTGGACTGGCTCGGCAGGGACAGGAAACGGTTCAAAGACTTCTTCACGGACAACCCGGAGATGCCGCTCGCGCTCACCGGCGCCCCCACGCAGGCCTGCGTCGGCCCCCTCGAGTACACCGGCCATGACTTTATCGCCCGCGACCTGGCCAACCTGAAGGCGGCGACGGCCGGTCACCAGGACCGCGAGGTGTTCTGCACGAGCGTCGCGCCGGCGAGCACGGCCTACAACGGCGTGAACGAGTACTACACGACCGAGGAAGAGTACGTCTACGCCATCGCCGACGCGCTGCGGCAGGAATACCTCGCGATTAACCGGGCCGGCTTCATCCTTCAGGTGGACGACGCCGTACTGGCCAACATGTACGACCACCTCGTTCAGGAGGGGGAAGAGGCCTACCGGCGCTGGGCGCAGTTGCGGATCGACGCGCTCAACCACGCGCTCGCCGGGATCCCAGAAGACCGGATCCGCTACCACGTCTGCTTCGGCAGCTGGCACGTCCCGCACGTCGCGGACGCGCCGCTCGAGGCGCTCACCGGCCTCATCTTGCAGGTGAACGCTGGCGCTTACTCCATTGAGGCCGCGAACCCGCGGCACGAGTGGGAGTGGGAGGTATGGGAGCGGACGAAGCTGCCGGACGGCAAGATCCTCATCCCCGGTGTCATCACCCATCACACGACCACGGTTGAGCACCCGCGGCTGGTAGCCCAGCGGCTTGAGCGGTTCGCCGGGATCGTCGGCCCGGACAACGTCATCGGCGGCGCTGACTGCGGGTTCGCCCAGGTGTCCACGATCAGGCGCACGCATCCGGAAGTCGTGTGGGCGAAATTCGGCTCACTGGTCGCGGGCGCACAAATCGCGTCGGAACGTATTTGGGGTTCGCGACGACGCCATGGAGCCGATAACGAGTTGCACTCGATACAGGGCGCAGATCGCGACGAGCCCAGTGATGCCGAGGAGGGGTCACAGTGACAGTGGGAGAGCAGGCCAGGGCCGGCGACAAGCCGGATCGCGGCGAACCAGGCGTGATGGCAGGCAAGACGCCAGGCGTGCGGGAAACGCCGCCACCGGGGCCTGGCGAGCTACAGCAGACTCCGCAGGAGATCGAGGGGCCGTTCTTCCGGCTTGGCGCCCCACGGAGGTCCAGCCTGCTAGAACCCGGCGACAAGCCAGGGGTCATCCTCAGCGGCCGGGTCCTGAACGAGAAGGGCACGCCCATCCCTGGCGCGGTCGTGAACTTCTGGTCATCCGATGCCTTCGGGAACTACGACATGGTCGGCTACCGGTACACCGGCTACGTGGTGACCGACGAGGCGGGCCGGTACGAGGTCACCACGATCATGCCGGGCTACTACCAGCCGCGGAACGCCAGGCACATCCACGTCAAGCTGCAGGCGGTCAGCAGGCCCGTCACCACCCAGCTCTACTTCGAGGGTGAGCCGGGCAATACCGACGACGAGTACTACCATCCGGCACTGCTCGTGCCCTGCACGGTCGACGCCGCCGGCGTGAAGCACGGCACCTACGACTTCGTCATCCTGCAGATCACGGAGGACGAGAACGTCACAGAAGAAAGCCTCGCGGCCCGGGTTGGCCCGTGACCATACGAGGCAAAGCGCACATCGCCGGCGCCTACGAGCACCCCGACAGGAAGATCTCCGACAAGTCAGTCGCCCAGGTGCACGCGGAGGTGGCACTCGGAGCGGTGGCCGACGCAGGCCTGTCGCTGAGCGACATCGACGCGTACTTCTGCGCCGGCGACGCGCCGGGGTTCGGGCCGCTCTCGATGGCCGACTACCTCGGGCTGAAGCGGCTCCGCTACCTGGACTCCACGGAGACCGGCGGCTCGTCCTACCTGGTTCACGTCGGCCACGCCGCGGCGGCCATCGCCGAGGGAAAATGCCAGGTCGCGCTCATCACGCTGGCCGGGCTGCCCAGGTCCCGGCCGGTGCCGCGGCCCTCGACGTCGGCGCTAGCGCCGGAGGCAGCGTTCGAGCTGCCGTTCGGCCCGACCACGGTGTCGATGTACGCGCTGGCGGCGCGGCGGCACATGCATGAATACGGCACGACCAGCGCCCAGCTTGCCGCCATCAAGGTGGCGGCGTCGCAGCACGCGCAGCACAATCCCCGCGCGATGCTGCCCAACCCGGTGACAGTCGAGGATGTGCTGGAGTCGCCGATGATCAGCGACCCGCTGCACCGGCTTGACTGCTGCGTGATCAGCGACGGCGGCGGCGCGCTCGTCGTGGTATCGCCGGAGGTGGCCAGGGACCTGCCCAGGCAGACGGTCACGGTGCTTGGCCACGGCGAGTCGCCGAAGCTCGCGGGTGGCGGCCGCATCGACCTGACCTACACCGGCGCCGTGTGGTCCGGGCCGCGGGCGTTCGAGGAGGCGGGAGTGACACAAGCCGACATCGACTACGTGTCGATCTACGACTCCTTCACGGTCACCGTCCTGCAGACGATCGAGGATCTCGGGTTCTGCGAGAAGGGCAAGGGCGGGGCGTTCGTGGCCGACGGCTCGCTCCTGGCGCCGCACGGCAGGCTTCCTTTCAACACCGACGGCGGCGGGCTGTGCAACAACCACCCGGCGAACCGCGGCGGGATGACAAAGGTGATCGAGGCGGTCCGGCAGCTGCGCGGTGAGGCCAACGGCCCGGTCCAGGTGCCCGACTGCGAGCTCGCGCTCGCGCACGGCAACGGCGGGTCACTGGGTACCCGGTCGGCCGCCGCGACGCTCATCCTCGGCCGGGAGGACGCGTGACCGCGGCCGCCGGGAGCCCCGGGGGCTTGCCGGCGCCGGCGCCGCCGGTCAACCCGGAGACGCAGGAGTTCTGGGCGGCGACGGCGGCGGGCCGGCTGCTGCTGAAGCGGTGCCTGGACTGCGGCAGCGTGATCTGGTACCCGCGCGCGATCTGCCCGGACTGCTCGAGCCTGCGCACCGAGTGGTTCGCGGCGTCGGGCCGTGGCCGCGTCTACAGCTACACCGTCAACCACCGCGGCGAGGGCCCTTACCGGGGCTCGGCCCCGTTCGTGCTGGCCTACGTCGAGCTCGAGGAGGGCCCGCGGGTGATGACCAACGTCGTCGAGGCGGACGCCGCGGACCTCGCCGTCGGCCTGCCGGTCGACGTCGTGTTCCACGACACCGGCGACGGCAGTGCCCTGCCCAGGTTCCGCCCGCGGAAGGACCAGTAGCCGTGCGAGGAGACGCAACCGGGCCGCGGCCCGACGACTTCAGGTACGACGTCGACGCGCGGTGGGAAAAACCGCCGGCCGGGATCTCCCACCGTGACGTGTCAGCGGTGGACACCGACTCCCGCGACCGGGTGTACCTGCTGACCCGCTACGACCCCAACGTGCTGGTGTACGAGCCGGACGGCACGTTCGTCACCGCCTGGGGAGGCGACAGCTTCACCGGGCCGCACGGGCTGACCGTGGGCCCCGACGACTCGGTGTGGACCGTGGACAACGGGGACCACACGGTCAGGAAGTTCACGCCGGAGGGGAAGCCGCTGCTGACGCTGGGCCGCCCGGGGCAGCCGTCGGACACCGGCCGCACCGTCGGCGGCGGTTTCGTCGTCCACAACGTCGAGACCGTCGTGCGGCCGGGAGAGCCGTTCAACGGCTGCACCAACCTCGCGGTCAACTCGGCCGGGCGCGTCTACGTCGCCGACGGCTACGGCAACTGCCGGGTCCACGTGTTCTCCCCGGAGGGGGAGCTGATCACGTCCTGGGGCGCGGTCGGGATCGGCGCGGGCGAGTTCCACCTGCCGCACGGCATCGCGGTGGGCCCCGACGACCGGGTGCACGTCTGCGACCGGGAGAACGACAGGATCCAGGTCTTCGACCCCGACGGGCGGTATCTCACCGAGTGGACCGACGTGCAGCGGCCCTGCCACATCGCCATCGACCGTGACGGCTACGCGTATGTGGCGGAGCTGTGGCGGCCCAAGGGCAAGGGCTCGTTCACGCACGGGTTCATGCGCGAGGACCGGCCCGGCCGGGTCACGATCTTCGACCGCGACGGCTACATCGTGGCCCGGTGGGGCGCGAGCACCGTGAGCAGGACCGCGCCGGGCAACTTCATCGCCCCGCACGGCATCGCGGTCGACTCCCGTGGCGACCTGTACGTCTGCGAGGTGTCCTACACCTTCGGGGTGAAGGCCAACGGCGTCGACCCCGCCGAGGCCTCGGCTCACCAGATCCAGAAGTTCACCAGGCGCACGTGACGACGAAAACGGCGGAAGGGGAAGCACGCACATGAGGCACAGCACCCACCGGATCCGGTCGACGCACGGCGGCAACCTGCCGCGGCCGGCGGCCTTCGACGCGCTGCTGCGGCAGGGCCCGGTCGTGACCGCCGAGGTCGCGGCGGAGCTGCCGGACGCCGTCCGCTACGTGGTGGACCGCGAGCTCGAGTGCGGTATGGACGTGATCAACGACGGCGAGTACGTCAAGGCCGCCGGCGGGGGCTCGTACGCCGGGTACATCCACGAGCGGGTGTCCGGGTGGGAGATGCTGCCGGTCGACCCGGCCAGGCCCCGCAAGCGGCAAGGCGTCGGCGAGCGGGAGCGGCGGATGTTCCCCGGGTTCTACGAGTCCGGGCTGTGGCTGCAGGGGTCGGGCGGCCCGGTGCGGCCGGGGTACTTCACGCCGGGCCGCCCGCCGGAGCGGACCACGGAATGGGTCGCGACCGGCCCGGTCACGTACACCGGCCACGATGCCATCAAGGCGGACACCGATGCCCTGACGGAGGCCCTGAACGGCAGGCCCGCCGAGACGGAAGGCTTCGTCGCGGCCCTCGGCCCGCTGAGCCTGGGCGCGGGCGCCCGTAACGAGTACTACTCCTCAGAGGAGGAGTACATGACCGCGGTCGCCGAGGTCGTCAGGGAAGAGTACAAGGCGGTTACCGACGCGGGCTTCATCGTGCAGATCGACGAGCCGGAGTTCGCGACCTCGTGGCAGTTCTATCCCGACTGGGACGTGCCCCGCTACCGCCGTTACCTGGAGTTCTGCGTCGAGATCATCAATCACGCGCTGGACGGCCTGCCCGAGGACCAGATCCGGTTCCACGTCTGCTGGGGCAGCGGGCACCGGCCGCACGTCACGGACATCGACCTGGTCCACATCGCCGACCTGCTGCTGAAGATCAACGCCCAGGCGTACTCCGTCGAGGCCGGCAACGTCAGGCACGCCCACGAGTGGACCGTGTGGCGCGACATCAAGCTGCCCGACGGCAAGATACTGGTGCCCGGGGTCATCTCGCACGCCACCGACCTGGTGGAGGCCCCCGGCCTGGTGGCCGAACGGCTGGTCAACTACGCCAGCGTCGTCGGCAGGGAGAACGTGCAGGCCGGGACCGACTGCGGCATCGGCTCCCGGGTCGGCCACGAGGAGATCGTCTGGGCCAAGCTCCGCGCGATGGCCCAGGGCTGCGAACTGGCCAGCGAACGGCTGTGGGGGAGGCGACCGGCATGACCTACGACCTGCTGATCAAGGGCGGCCACGTCCTGGACCCCGGCCAGGGGCTCGACGGCACGCTGGACATCGCCATCACCGGCGGCACGATCGCCAGGATCGCCGCGGACATCCCGGCTAGCGAGGCCGCCCGCGTCCTGGAGATCCGCGGCGCCGGCCGGCACGTCGTGCCGGGGCTGATCGACCTGCACACCCACGTCGCCTCCGGCGCGATCACCGAGGGCGTGGGGATGGGCATGTGCGACCCGGACGACATCGGCGTCCGCTCCGGCGTCACCACAGTCGTGGACTGCGGGTCGGTCGGCGTCGCCAACCTCGGCGTCTTCCCCGCGCACATCCTGCCCAGGGCCAAGACCCGGGTCATCACGATGGTGAACGCCGGCAGCTACGCGCACACCATGCCGGGGCCCGCGGACGTCCGGTCCCTCGACGACATCAGCAGAGATGTCCTGCAGAAGGCCGCCGCGCACAACCCGGGGCTCATCGCCGGGGTCAAGCTCCGCATCGTCGGCCCCGTCTTCCAGACCGCCGGCGAGGAGATCATCACCGCCGCGAAGGCGGCGGCCACGGACCTGGGCGTTCCGCTAATGGTGCACATCGGCGACTCCACCGCCAAGGACGAGGCATCGGCGGCGCGCCGCGCCGAGCTGACCAGGTTCCTGCTGCGCTCGTTCGAGCCCGGCGACATCCTGACCCACCTGTGCACGCCGAATTCCGGCCGCGTCCTCGACCCGGCCGGCAACCCCTACCCCGAGGTGGCTGAGGCGCGCGCCAATGGCGTCGTGCTCGATTCGGCGCTCGGCCGCGGCAACTTCGGCATCGAGGTCGCCAGGCGGCAGGCCGACGTGGGCCTGTATCCCGACACCATCAGCAGCGACCTGACCGCCGGGGGCCAGACGTTCCACAGCCTGCTGGAGTGCATGGCGAAGTTCATGTCGATCGGCTACTCGCTCGCCGACGTGATCACGGCGGCCACCGGCAGCGCGGCCGCCGCGCTCGGCCGGCAGGAGGAACTCGGCGCCATCGCCGTCGGGCGGGACGCCGACCTCAGCGTCATCGACGTCGTCGAGGGCGACTTCACCTTTACCGACACCACCGGACAGGCGTTCAGGGGCGGTTACGGGCTGGTGCCCGTCCGCACGCTGAAAGCGGGCGAGGAGTTCTCCCCGGGCTGGGGAACCCACCCCTGGGGCTGGCTCCCCGCGTCCGCCGGGAACGGGGGCTAGCCGGGAACGGGGCTAGAACACCAGCACCAGCCGCCCGCGCACGCCGCCCGCGGCCAGCCGCCGGTGCGCCTCGGCGGCGCGCTCCGCCGGCAGCAGCTCGGCGATCCGCAGCGTCAGCACTCCCTTGCCGGCCAGCTCCGCGAGCGAAGCGAGCCGATCGCCCTCGTGCAGGTGCTGGCCGACCAGCACCAGGGAAATCACGATGCCGCGTTCGGTCTCGCCCTGGAACGGGCGGACGGCGAGCAGCTGCCCGCCGTCGCGGACAGCCGGCAAGATCGCGGGGCCGAGCAGCGCCGCGTCGAGCACCGCGTCCACCCCGTCCGGGTACAGCGCGCGCACCGCCGCGGCCATCTCGGGCCCGCGGGGGACGACGTGCCGCGCGCCGAACGACCGGACCAGCTCCTCGTCAGGCCCCGGCGCCGCGTCGCCGATCACCGTCAGCCCCTCATGAGTCCCGAGCTGGATCGCGTACTGGCCGACGGCCCCTGCCGAGCCGGTGACCGCCAGCGTCGAGCCGGGCGGCAGCGCCAGCATGTCCAGGGCGGTCCGCACGGTCATCCCGTTCATGGGCAGCGTCGCCGCCGCCTCGAGCGTGATCCCGTCGGGGACCCGCGCGAGCTGGTCGGCGTCGACCACCCGGTATTCGGCCTGCGCGCCGCCGCCGGGTTCCCGCGGGGAGACGGCCGCGATCACCCGGTCGCCGGCCTGCCACGGGGATACCGATGGGCCGACGGCGTCGATCACGCCGGCCAGCTCCATGCCGGGAACGTACGGCGGCGCGACCTCGTCCGGCAGCTGCCGGCCGCCCTGCCGGAACCCGAGGTCGGTCGGGTTCACGGTGGCGGCCGCGACGCGCACCCGGACCTGGCCGGGGCCAGGCTCCGGCATGGGCACGGTGAGTACGCGCAGTACCGAGGCGTCGCCGAACTCAGTGAATCCGCAGGCACGTATGTCGCTCATGACAAGACTCCAGAGATAAGAGGGATTAAGACAGCTCCGTGACCAGGGCGAGCAGCTCATCGACGCCGCCCAGGTGCAGGTGCGGCTGGCGCGAGGCGGGCAGGTGATCGTAGGCGTCCGCGGCGCCCAGCCCGGTGCCGACCGCGATGGCGAGCGCCCGCCCGCGGTGCGCCATCGGCACTTCGAGCAGCGGGTCATCGCCCACGACGGCGAGCGACGCCGGCCGCACCCCCAGCCGCGACGCGGCCGCGCGCAGCGCGTCCAGCGACGGCTTGCCGGTGATCCGCAGCCCGCAGCCGGTCAGCGACCTGATCATCGCGCTGATCGCGCGCGAGGTGCCGAGCGCCCGGCCGTTGGCCGACGCGAAGAACGGCGTCTCCGACGCGCTGAACAGCACCGCCCCGCCCCACACCGCCTCGCACGCCGCCTGCAGCGCGGGCATCGTGAACTCGGGGAACCACCCGACGAACACCGCGTCCACCGGCCCCGCCTCGTCGGCCGGCGGCACCACCTCGATCCCCGCCTGGCGCAACGGCACGGCCATGCCGTCGCCGCCGAGCACCATCACCCGCTTGTAGCCGCGCTTGGTGAACATCACCACCGCGCTGCTGGCCGGGGTCATCATCCGGTCGTCGGGCACCGCCAGCCCCGCCTCGCGCAGCACCCGGGCAAAATGCGCCGGGGCACGGTTCGTCCCGTTGGTGAACACCATGTACGGCACCCCGCGGTCCCGCACCCACTCGAGCATCGCGACCGCGCCGGGCAGCGGGCGAAGGCCGTGGTTCACCCGGTCGCCAAGGACGAGCGTCCCGTCCATGTCGAAGATGAACCCGCGCGCGTCCCGCAGCCGCTCCCGCACCGCATCAGTCACCCGGTCAGTCACCCGGTCAGTCACGCCGTCAGTCACGCTGCCCGCCCCTCACGCTCAGCCGGAACCCCGGCTTGTCCACCGTCAGCTCCGCCGCCGGCCGCCGCCCGGCCAGCTCCCGCAGCAGCCGCAGCACCGGCTGCAGGTCCGGGTTGTAGTGCGTGACGGGAGGCGCGGCGGCGACCATCCCGTCTACCTCGCCGCCCGGCATCCCGAACCGCAGCAGCAGCTCCTCGTCCCCCGTCCGCTCCCCGAACCGGTGCCGCAGCTCGGATACCGACAGCGGCGGCGGCTCCGCCGCGAGCTCCAACGCCCGGGGCCGGCTGAGGATACGGTCCAGCACGGACGGCTCCACCGGCATCGTCGGCTTGCCGAACTTCCCCAGCACGTACCTGATCACCTGGTCCGGCACCTGGTCATAGCGCGCTGCCTCATTCGGGGAGTGGGCGCTGAGCACATTCGCCAGGGCCTGGCCGATCACCATCTGCGGGAACGGCGTCACCATGATCGGGTAGCCGAGCTCCGCGCGCACCCGCCCGACCTCCTCCATCACCTCGCCGAACCGGTACTCCATGCCGAGTTCTGACAGCTGCCGCCGCAGCGTGGTCATCACCCCGCCCGCGACCTGATGGTGCATGAACGCCGCGTCGTACTCGCGCGGCTGCCCGGCCGGCAGCCCCTCGGCCTCCGCCACCGAGTCGAAGTACCTGGCGACGGCCGCCAGCAGCCGGTCGTCCACGTCGACGGTGTGCCCGTCGGCGCGGAGGTTGGCGACCAGCTTTTCCGCGTCGGGCAGCGAGGTGCCGTTGCCGAGCGCGCCGCACCCCACTTGCAGCACCCGCACGCCCAGGCCGGCGGCCACCAGGCAGGTCAGCGGCGACAGCCCGAGCGAGGCGTGCGCGTGCAGCTCGAGCGGCTTGCCGTTCAGCGCGCCGAGCACGGCGGGCAGCAGCGTCCGCGCCCGCTCCGGGGTCAAGATCCCCGCCGGGTCCTTCACGTAGGCCCGGTCGATGTCCGGGCAGGCCGCGTACTGCGCGGCGATGCCCGCGTAGAAGGCATCGTCGTGCGCCGCCGAGACGGTGTAGGTGAGCGCCGCGATGACCTCGGCCCCCGTACCGCCCGCCCTCTTGATGATCCGCGCGGTCTCCCGCACCGCGTCCATGTCGTGCGTCGGGTCGAGCACGACGAACCGGTCCATCCCCGCGTTGACCAGGCTCGTATAGACGAGCTCCATCACCTCGGGATGCGCCCGCTCCCACGAGATGAACCGGAACCCGGTGCCGATGAACTGCAGCCGCGTGTCCGGCATCGCCTTGCGAGTCAGCCGCAGCAGGTCCCACGGGTTCTCCTGGTGCGTCCGCACCGACACGCCCATCGCGGTGCTCGACGAGAAGTCCAGCGCGCGGAACCCGACCCGGTTCAGCACCGGCGCGATCTGCGCGACGTGCGCGGTACGCAGCCCGGTCGCCCCCCATAGCGACTGGTTCCCGTCGCGCAGCGAGACATCCACGAGTTCAAGCTGAGCCATGGTTCTCCTGAACGTACGCGACTGACTCCAGGAACCTGCCGAGATACCCCGTATCCACGCCGCCCTTCCCGAACTCGGCGTCTGCCAGCAGCCCGCGGTGCATCTCCAGGTTGGTCACCACCCCGTCGACAGCGCACCGGTCCAGGGCGCCGCGCAGCGTCGCGAGCGCCTCGCCGCGGTCAGCGCCACGGGCGATGACCTTGGCGAGCAGCGAGTCGTAGTGCGGCGGCACCGTCGCGCCGGCCTGGACGTGCGTGTCGACCCGGACCTCGGCCCCGGCCGGGAAGACCGCGCCGGTGATCGTGCCAGGGCTGGGCAGGAAATCGCGGCGGGGGTCTTCGGCGTTGATCCGGCACTCGATCGCGTGGCCATCGAACGCCACATCCTGCTGGCGAACGCGCAGCGGCCGCCCCTCCGCGATCGCGATCTGCTCCTCGACCAGGTCCAGCCCGGTGATCGCCTCCGTCACCGGGTGCTCGACCTGTATGCGGGCGTTGACCTCGAGGAAGTAGAACTCCTCGCGTTCCGGGTCGACGAGGAACTCGACCGTGCCCGCGCCGCGGTACCGCAGGTGCTCGCCGAGCGCGACCGCCGCGGCGTGCAGCCGGCCGCGCAGCCCGTCGGCGAGCAGCGGCGCCGGGGCTTCCTCGATGAGCTTCTGATAGCGCCGCTGCACCGAGCAGTCCCGCGTCCCGAGATGCACCACCCGCTGCCCGTCGCCGAGCAGCTGCACCTCGACGTGGCGCGCGGGCGACACGTACCGCTCCAGGTACACCCGCCCGTCCCCGAACGCCGCCTCCGCCTCCGCGCTCGCCACCGCCACCGCCTGGCCCAGCTCACCCGGATCGCGGACCACCCGCAACCCGCGCCCCCCGCCGCCCCCAGCGGCCTTAACCAGCACAGGGAACCCGATCCGCCCGGCGAGCTCGACGCCCTGTTCCGGGCCGGCTACGTGCCCGCCAGGCAGGACAGGGAGCCCGGCCGCGACCGCGTGCTCGCGGGCGGCGAGCTTGTCCCCGCTGGCCTCGAGCGTCTCAGGCGTCGGCCCGATGAACACGATGCCAGCCGCCGCGCAGGCCCGCGCCAGCCGGGCGTTCTCCGACAGGAATCCGTACCCCGGATGAACGGCGTCCGCCCCTGCGGCGACTGCCGCGCCGACAACCGCATCCACGTCCAGGTAGCTCGCCGCCGCGGGCGGCGGCCCGATCGCCGCGACCTTGTCCGCGAGCCGCGCGGGCACCGACCCGGCGTCCGCGTCCGACACGGTCAGCACCGTCTCGATGCCCAGCCGCCGGCAGGTGCGGATCACCCGCGCGGCGATCTCGCCCCGGTTGGCGACCAGCACCCGCCGGAACCCGTGCCGTCCGCTCACGCCGGCTCGATCCACATCAGCGTGCTGCTCTGCCCCACGGGCTCCGCGTTCTCCAGGCAGATCTCCGCGACCCGCCCGCGTGTCCCCGCGTGCACCGAGTTCATCAGCTTCATTGTCTCAACGATCGCCACGACCGTGTCCTCGAGTACCTGGTCTCCCACCTCGACGAACGGCGCGGCCCCCGGCCGCGGCGCCCGGTAAAACGTCCCGGGCAACGGCGCCGGGACGGCGACAAGCCCCTGACGCGAAGTAGGCGCGTGGGGCTGCTGCGCCGTGGGTTGAGCCTCGAGGGCGGGGGCGGGGGATGCCGCTGAGCCGTTCGGGGCGGATGTGATGACCGTGGGCTCGGCGAGGGTCTGCGACTCCTCGGTCCAGCCGCCCGGGGTGCGGCGGAGCGTGAGGCGGAAGCGTGGCGTCTCCAGGTCCAGCTCGTCGTAGGGGAGCGAGTCCAGCAGGGCCAGGATCTCCGCGACGTCGTCGTTCGTCAGGTCCATGGGGCCGCCCCGGAATCATTGTGGGGACTTTGCCCCCGTTCTAGGCGCCGAACTCCCCACGATCTTCTGGCGGCAGCCCCGACCGGCGCCGCGCAGCGCGGGCATCGGATTATCGTGCGGGGAATGCCCCGGATTCTGTGGCCAAATCCCGCACGATCATGGCTGCGGACCTGCATGGGGGCGCGTCCGGTCACGGGTGTCATTGGGGCTTCCCGAACAGGGAGAGGACGTGGTCGGCGGGGCGGGCTTTCGGGGCGGCGACGGGGGCCGCGGTGCGCGCGGCCCAGACCGTCTCCGGGCGGCTCTGCAGCAGCACGATCCGCTCGGCGGCCGGGGCGTCCCCCTCCAGCAAGGCCCACTCGATGTCCTGGGGAGCGCCGTAGTGGGCTTCCACCTGGCGGCCGACGTCCGCGAGCGCCCGGATCTCGTCGTCGGTGAGGCAGGCCGCCTCGCGCTGCGCAGCAGGGGTGTCGGTGACGGTCACGCCGGGCCCGTTCGGGATAAAAGAATGCAGACGCCCCTTAGGGGAGACGCGCCGGCCGGTGATCTCACCCGTGATCTTGCTGACCGTGAAGCTGTCCGGGGTCACGTCGCCGGACACCAGGGCGGACCCGAGGCCCCAAGTCCCCTCGATCGCCACCACCGAACGGTCGCCCGTGACCGGGGACCGCGTGAACAAGACCCCGGCCGAGCGCGGACCGACCATCCGCTGCACGACGACGGCCATCGCGACCCCGTCCTCGGCCATGCCGAGGCGGCGGCGGTAGGCCACCGACTCGTCGTTGTACAGGCTCGCCCAGCACCGCCGCACGTGGTCCAGCACCGGCGAAGAGCCGCGCACGCCCAGGTAGGTGTCCTGCAGGCCGGCGAAGGACGCGTCCGCGCTGTCCTCCACCGTGGCCGACGAGCGCACCGCCACGTCCGGCGACCCCTCGCCCAGTGCCGCGTACCCGGCGCGGACCGCCTCCGCCACCGCCGGCGGCAGCGGCGCGGCGACCAGCCGGGCCCTGAACGCGGCGGCCACCCGGCCGATCTCGGCGAGCGAGCCGGCGGGCAGCGCAGAGATCTCCGCGCGCAGCGCGCCGGCCGGGTCCAGCGCCGACATGGCAGCGGCGAACGCGCCGGCCGTCACCACGAAGCCGGGCGGGACCGCGACGCCAGCCCGGGCCAGGAACCCCAGGCTGGCGCCCTTGCCGCCCGCCTCGGCCGCGGACGACGCGTCCGCCAGCGGCACCACCAGAGAACCAGGCGTCATCTAGAGCACCCGCACCGTGCCCCGGTCGCCGTCCACCCGGATTCTGTCGCCGGTCCTGATCCGCTTGGTCGCGTCGCCGCAGCCGACGACCGCCGGCATGCCGTACTCGCGGGCGACGATCGCCGCGTGCGACATCGACCCGCCGATGTCCGAGACCGCCGCCTTGATCTTGGCGAACACCGGCGCCCACGACGGGGCGGTCACCGGGACGACGAGGATCTCGCCCTCGCGCAGCGAGCCGATCTCCGCGACGTCGTGCAGCACCCGCGCG
>DATBBI010000178.1:0-29742 GCA_036271115.1 Trebonia sp. | reverse complement strand
TGCTGGTCGGCGAGCTGGCCGAGCTCGGCCTTCCAGATGGGCGCGTGCACCATCGTGACGAGGCCGAGTTCCTCGGCCAGCGGCCAGTACCAGTCGTTGGTCCCGTCGATCATCCAGTTCCGGTCGATGGGCCGGTGGAACGTCAGCCGGGTTCCCTTCACGTGCGGGTTCTGCGCGAAGTCGCGCATCATCGCCGCGCCTTCGACCGGCTTGTTCTGCGGAATCCGCGCCATGATCCCGAAGCGGTCAGGTTGCGCCTCACACGCCTCGAGGGCGTAGTCGATCCTGTCGCCCTCCCAGGACGGCGGGACGATGAGCACCCGGTTCACGCCCGCCTCGTCCATGAGCTCAAGGCATTCCTGGTAGGTGAACGCCTTCTCCCGGTGCCCGTTGAGGCGCATCCGCTCGCGGGCTCCGGGGACCCAGGGCCGGTCGGGAGTTTCCTCGCGCCAGATGTGAACCTGAGAATCGACAATGAACACGGACTAGCTACCTTTCTGTGCCGAGCGGAAGCTTTAGTTCGGCGACGATGTGCTCGGCGATGGCCATCGACGCCGTGGCCGCCGGTGACGGCGCGTTGCGAACGGTTGTCACCGGGCCGACCCGGTGGATGCGGAAGTCGTCGACGAGCGCCCCGTCGCGGTCGACGGCCTGCGCGCGCACTCCGGCCGGCGCGCTCGTCACGTCGCCGGGTTCCAGCCAGGGCAGGTACGACCTGGCTTCGGCGAGATAGGCGCGCCGCCACAGCGACCCGCGGATCTCACGGACGCCGGTCCGCCAGTGCTGCCGCGCCAGGTGGCGGAACGCCGCCGAGCGGGCCAGCCGGGAGAGCTCGTCCCAGGACACGTCACGGCGCCGGTATCCCTCCCTGGCGAGCGCGAGCACCGCGTTGGGGCCGAGGTCCGCCTCGCCGTCGACGCGCGGCGTCAGGTGCACGCCGAGGAACGGGTACCTGGGGTCGGGCACCGGGTAGATGAGCCGCCGCACCCGGTCCCTGGCGTGCGGGCGCAGCCGCAGGTACTCGCCACGGAACGGGACGATCTCCGGCGACGCCTCGTCCCCGGCCGCGGCCGCCATCAGGTCGGCCTGCAGGCCGGCGCAGACGACCAGCCGGGACAGCGAAAAGGACCGGCCAGGCGTGTCGACGTCCACCCGGTCATCGTTCATCCGCGACACTCCGGTGACGGGGGTTCCGAGGTGCAGCTCGCCGCCGCTGCTGATCACATCGTCACCGAACGAGCGCGTGATGGCCGGATAGTCGACGATGGCCGTGGTGGGGGAGAGCAGCGCGGCGACGCCTGCCACGTCAGGCTCGAGCTCGCGCAGCTGCGCTCCGCTCAGCCACCGGATGTCCGGCACGCCGTTGGCGAGCGAGCGCCGTTCGAGCTCGCGCAGCTTAACCGTCTCGGCCTCGTTCCTGGCGACCACGAGCTTGCCGCGCTCGTCATAGGTCAGCCCGCGCTCGGCGCAGTACGCGCGGAGCAGGCCGACGCCGCGGCGGCACAGCATCGCCTTGGCCGAGCCGGGGGCGTAGTAGATTCCGGCGTGCACCACGCCGGAGTTGTGGCCGGTCTGGTGGGCGGCTACCGCCTGCTCCTTCTCGAAGACGACCACGGGCACCCCGGCCCCGGCCAGCTGCCTGGCGACCGCCAGGCCCACGATTCCGGCCCCGACGATGCCGACGGGAGTGACAGGCGCGCGCGCGTTTTCGATGCGATCCATGCCACCCTTGCTATCAGTGCCGCTCGCTACCACGCGAACCTCACCGCCGCCGTCTTGATGCGAGTGTAGAACCGCAGCCCAGGACTGCCCTGCTCCTTGAACGGGGAGCCGGAGTCGCGGAACCCGCCGAACGGGTGGTGCACGTCCCAGCCCGCCGTCGGCAGGTTCACCGCGACCTGTCCCGCCTCGGCCAGGTCGATGAACGTGTTAGCCGAGGTCAGGCTGGTGGTGAAAACGGCGGCGGCCAGGCCGTAGACGGTGTCGTTGGCCAGCCGCACCGCGTCGTGGAACCCGGCGGCCGTGGTGATCGCCAGCACGGGGCCGAACACCTCGTCCCGCCACAGGGACTGCCCGGGGGTCACCCTGATCAGGGTCGGCTCGACGTAGCAGCCGTGCGCCAGCGCCGCCGCGGCCGGCCGGCCGCCGCCGGCGATGACCGAGGCGCCTTCGTCCCTGGCCCGCTCGATGTGCCCGAGCACGCCGTCGCGGTGCGCGGCGTAGCTCAGCGGGCCCATCGTGGTGGCCGGGTCGAGCCCTGGCCCGAGCACGATCTCGCCGGCCTTCGCCCGCAGCTTCGACATCAGGTCCGCTGCCACGGAGTCGGTGACGATCAGCCGGCTGGTGGCCGTGCAGCGCTGGCCCGCCTGGGCGAACGCGGCGCTGGCCACCGTGGCCGCCGCCATGTCCAGGTCGGCGTCCTCGAGGACCACGGAGACGTTCTTCCCGCCGAGCTCGCACTGCAGGCGCACGTTCCGCCCGGCCAGTTCCCTGCGCAGGTAGCCGCCCACCTCGTTCGAGCCGGTGAAGGTCACCGCGTCGGGCCCGGCGAGCAGGGCCGCGGAGATCTCGCTGTTGCGCCCCGTGATCACCTGGAGCACGCCCTCGGGCAGCCGGCCTCGGCGAGCAGCGCGGCCAGCCACCCCGCGATCAGCGGGGTCTGCGAGGCCGCCTTGAGCAGCACCGCGTTGCCCGCGATCAGGGCCGGGCCGAGCTTGCGGGCCGGGGTGATGAGCGGGTCGTTCCACGGGCAGATGGCGAGCACCACGCCAACCGGCTCCACGCGCACGGAGGTCGTGGTGCCCGGGCGCGCGTCGGCCAGGATCTCGCCCCACGGCTGGCGCGCGAACGAGGCGTAGTAGTCAAGGAAGTCGGCCGTCTTGGTCACCTCGACGCGGGCCTCGGCAAGCGTCTTGCCGTTCTCCCGCACCAGCGTGACGGCGCCGTCGCCGGCCCGGGACCTGATCAGGTCCGCGCAGCGGGACAGCACCGCGGCCCGGTCGATCACTCCTGTGCGCCGCCAGGCCTCGAACCCGGCTCGTGCGCGGGCGTACGCCGTGCCTACCTCGGTCACGGTCATCGTCGGCACCTCACCGACGACGGAACGCACGTCGGCAGGGTCCCTGACTTCCAGCATTACGCCTCCGTATCCACACGCCGGCCTTTGCAAGCGCGGCGGTCGTCATCCTAAGAACCGCAGCGGATAAGGTCAGCCGTCTGCGGCGCAACCTTAGATGTACGTCGAGATCATTCCGCCAGCCGGACCGGTCCGGACACAATCGCCGGGACCCCCAGGAAAGGCTGACCGGCGAATCCGCGTTCCAGGCGCACCTGGCGAGTCCGCATTTCGGCACCTGGCTGAAAGGCCAGGTGCTGCCGTCCCTCGAGGACCGGATCCGGCTCGACCTGGTCCCCCTCGAGGACTGACCGCAGCTCCGGGATGGCTTAGTCGCCGATGGCGAACCCTTAGGCTTCGCCAAGCGACGACCGTAACGGAGTAGAAATCAACCGTTCACGGACGTGTCGTGACGAGTGTGATGGAGGCTAGGAAGCAATGACGCATAGATGGATGCGGTGGCTGGCGCCAGGTGCGACCCTCACCGCAGCGGCGCTGCTTGCCGCGTGCAGTTCAAGCAGCAGTTCCAGCACGAGCGCCAGCTCGAGCACGGGCGCGAGCGGTTCCCCCTCGGCGACCAGCACCGCGCCGGCGGGCCTGGCCGCGGCCCAGAAGATGGTCGCGCAGCTCGAAGGGACCACGTCGTCGTACCCGGTGCCGACGGCGGACGTGCCCGGCGTCTCCAAGTTCGCGGGCAAGACCGTCTTCTACATTCCGCTGGACGCGCACATTCCCGGCTTCGTCGTCACCGCGGCGACCATGAAGACGGCCTTGACCAAGGCCGGGCTCAAGTTCCAGGAGTGCGACGGGCAGGGCAACCCGAGCGCCATCGCCTCGTGCGTCAGCCAGGCCCAGGGCGTCAACGCCGCGGGCATCGTCCTCGACGCGATCCCGTACGGCATGGCCCAGAACGCGCTCGACGGGGCGAAGGCCAAGGGCATTCCGATCATCGTCACCGACCAGTACAGCCAGGGGGCGCAGAGCACCAACCAGGTGGCCTACGTGCAGGGCGTGGTGGACCAGCCCAGCCAGATCGCCTACTGGCTGATCGCCAGCTCCGGCGGCAAGGCCAGCGCGATCATCGGCGAGGAAGAGGACTCGCCCTCGTCGATCGCGTACGTGCAGAACGCGCTGCCGATCTTCAAGCAGGACTGCCCGGACTGCCACATCGTGGTGAAGCCGATCACGGCGTCGATGTCGGACCAGCAGATCACGGCGGCGGTGACGTCCAACGTGCAGACCGACCCGACCGCGCAGTACTACTACACCGAGTTCGAGGACAGCCTCCAGGACACGGTCTCCGGCATCCAGGCGGCCGGCAAGGCGTCCAGCGTCGGGATCGCGGTCGCCGGCGGCTCAGTGAACGGCCTCGGCCTGCTCAAGAGCGGTCAGCTCGTGAAGGCGGTCGTCGCCGTCGACCAGCCCTACGCCGGCTGGGCTCTTACCGACGAGATCCTGCGCATGATGACCAAGTCAGGCCCGGTCACCGAGACGTTCCCGTCGCGGCTGTTCGACGCCGTGAACATCGGCTCTGTCCAGGTAACATCGGCGGCCCAGGACTCCGGCGCGTGGTTCGGTGACGACTCGTACCAGGCGTCGTTCGAGAAGCTCTGGGGCGTCGGGTAAGGAAGGCTCGCTAGCGTGACCATCTCGCAAGCCGACGGGGCCGGGCCGGGCGCGTCGCAGCACCGGCTGGAAGTCGCTCACCTGTCGAAGACCTTCGGGCCGGCGCGGGTGCTGCGCGACGTCCAGCTGACCGTCGCCCCCGGGGAGCTGCACGGCATGGTGGGCCAGAACGGGTGCGGGAAATCCACGCTCGTGAAGATCCTCACCGGCGTGTACACGCCCGATCCCGGCGGTTCCATCGTGGTGGACGGCAGGCGCCTGCGGACGCCGGTCCAGCCGATGGAGCAGCGCCAGGTGGGAGTGTCGGTCGTCCACCAGAACCTCGGCCTGGTGGGCGACCACACCGTCTGGGAGAACGTCCGGCTCGGCCGGTACCAGGCGCACGGCCCGTTCCGCAAGATCAACAGCCGCGCCGAGCGGGACTCGGTGGCGGCGGTGCTGGCCCGGCTGGGGCGGACGATCGACGTCAACGCGCCGGCCGGGACGCTCGGGGCGGAAGACCGGGCAACGATCGCGATCGCCAGGGCGATGCAGGATCATCGCCCTGGCGGCGGGCTCATCATCTTTGATGAGTCCACCAGGGCGCTCGGGAAGACGGCCAGGGGCCGGTTCTTCCAGCTCGTCAGGTCGCTCATCGACGGCGGCGCGTCCGTCCTGCTCATCTCACACCAACTCGAGGAGATCGTCGAGGCAACCGACCGGGTCACGGTGCTGCGTGACGGGCAGGTCGTGGAGACCGGTATCCCTACCAAGGACACCGACGAGGCGGGCCTCACCCGGCTGATGCTCGGCCGTCACCTGGTCACCCACAGCCGGGTGGACAGCCACGCGCAGGAAGACGTCGCCGCGTCGGTGCGCGGCCTGTCCGCGGGACAGGTCCGCGGACTGGACCTCACCGTCAAGCGCGGCGAGATCGTCGGCCTCACCGGCCTGATGGGGTCCGGTTTCGAGGAGGTCGCCGAGGCGCTCGGCGGCGCCAGGCGGGCCGAGTCGGGTGAGCTGACCGTGGGCGCCGCGACCCTCTCGCTCAGCGCCCGCCGCGCCTCCACCGAGCATTTCGTCCGGGCAGGCGTCGGGTACGTGCCCGAGCGCCGGCTCGACGAGGGGCTCGCGGCGGAGATGACGATGGCGGAGAACATGACGCTGCCCCGGGTCCGCAGCAAGGGCAGCCCGCTGCGGACGGGCGGCGCCTGGCAGGCCGAAGAGGCCAGGACCATGATCGCCAAGCTGGACATCAAGCCGCCGCGGCCCGATGCCCCCATCAGCACGCTCAGCGGCGGCAATCAGCAGAAGGTCGTGCTGGCGAAGTGGCTGGCAGGCACGCCGAACCTGCTGGTGCTGCGCGAGCCCACCCAGGCGGTCGACGTCGGGGCCAGGCACGACATCATCGACGCGATCAGGGAAGCGGCCAAGGACGGCTGCGGCGTCCTGATCGCCTCGATCGACGCGGCGGACCTGGCGGTGCTGTGCGACCGGGTGCTCGTCTTCAGGAACGGCGCGGTGACCGGCGAGCTGAGCCGGGAGCTCAACCAGGACGACATCATCCATGCCACGTTCGGCTCGCCGCGCGAAGAGCCACGGGAAGAGCCACGGGAAGAAGAGAGGTGGGCCGGTTGATGGACGCCGCCCGTCAGGAACAGCGCGACGCGCCGGACGTCGCGCCGCCTTCAGCGCCTGCCGCCAAGCCGCGGCTGGCCATCGACGTCAGGCATTTCGCGTCGCGGTACGCGGTGGTCGGCGTCTGGGCGATCATGGTCCTGATCTACTCGCTGGCCGAGCCAGGGATCTTCTTCACGCGCTCGACGTTCACCTCGATCTTCACCGGTCAGTACGCGCTGGTCTTCATGGCCATGGCGCTGCTGTGCACGATCATCATCGGCGAGTTCGTCGATCTGTCGGTCCCGGCGGTGTTCGGGTTCGCGGCGACGGTCTGGCCGGTGCTCGTCACCAACCACCACTGGGGGATGTTGCCGGCCGCGATCGTGGCCGTCATCGCCGCGGTCGCCTGCGGCGCGATCAACGCCGCGCTGGTCGTGGTGCTCGGCGTGAACACCATCGTGGTGACGCTGGGCATGGGCACGCTGCTGACGGGCCTCGCGCTATGGATGTCCGATCTGAATACCGTGGTGCTGCAGCCCAGCGGCTTCGAGAAGATCGGCACCTTCACGATCGGCGGACTGTACATCTCGTTCTTCTACGGCATTGCCCTCGTCCTGGCGTTCGCCTACGTTCTCGCGTACACCCCGCTCGGGCGGCACATGCGGTTCGTCGGCGCCAGCCGCGAGGTCAGCCGGCTGTCGGGCGTCCGGGTGAACCGGATCCGCTTCGGCTCTTACGTCGTCGCCGGCCTGATCAGCGGTGTCGGGGCCGTCATCACCGTCGCCACCCTGGGCAGCTACAACGCCGAGTCGTCCAACTCCTACCTGCTGCCGGTCTTCGCCGCGGTCTTCCTCGGCACCGCGATCATCCAGCCGGGCCGGTTCAACCCGATCGGCACCTGGATCGGCGTCTACTTCCTGTACACGGGGATCCTCGGGCTCGAGGACCTGGGCCTCCAGCAATGGGTGTCCGACGTGTTCTACGGCGGGGCCCTCGTGGTGGCGGTCACCATCTCGACCCTGCTGCGCCGCCGGACAACGTAACCTCGCCGGGCCGCCTGACAGGCCCGGTGACAATCGGCCCGAAGCGTGCTGTGATGAACGGCGTGAGCCTTGTGGCCGAGATGGCGGACGCGGCGGACTCGTGGCTCCGGTCCCTGACCGCCGACCAGCGGGCAGCGGCGGCGTACCCGGGTCCTGGCGCCGGCAACGGGGAACGGACCACGTGGTTCTACACGCCCACGGACCACGGCGGCCTGACGCTGAACGAACAGCGCCCAGGGCAGCAGCAGCTCGCGATGCGGCTGCTCGCGGCCGGGCTTTCGCTCGAGGGTTACGCCCTCGCGGCGATCGTGATGAGCCTGGAGAACATCCAGGACCGGCTGGAGTCGTGGACGCGCGACTGGGGGCGGGAGCGCGGGCGCGACCCGGGGGCGTACTACTTCCGGGTCTTCGGATCACCGGGCGACGCCACCTGGGGATGGCGCTGCGGCGGCCACCACATCTCGGTGAACTACACGATCGTCGACGGGCGTGTCGCGTCGTGCACGCCGTGCTTCATCGGGGCGCTGCCGGCGGAGCTGAGCCTGCTCGCCGGCGGAACGCTGCGGCCGCTCGGCGACCTGGAGGTCATCGGCCGCGAGCTGGCCCGCGACCTCGACCAGCGCGGCCAGGCGGTCGTGCTGCACCGGTCCGCGATATCGGACATCGTCAGCGGCAACCGGGCCCGGGTGCTCGACGGCGACGAGATGATCCACATGCAGGACCTGTGGCGGGGCAGGTTCACGGACGAGCGGCTCAGCTCGCTGCTGGACCAGATAGACGCCGTGGGGGAGGAGGGGAGCGGCTACGGGCCCGGCGATCACCGGGTGCTGGCGATCACCCGTCAGCCCAAGGGCGTGCCGGGCAGCGCGCTGACGCCGGACGGGCAGGCTCGGCTGCTCGCCCTGGTGGAGGCCTACCTGCGGCGCTTTCCCGAGGAGATCGCCGGCCCGTGGCTAGCGAGCTACCGCACCGCGCGTGGCCTCGCGGACCTGCATTTCGCGTACGCCGGAGAGCCCGCCGCCCCCCGTGGACCGGTCTACTACCGGCTCCAGGACGAGCGGCTGCTCGTGGAGTACGACAACACGCAGACCAACGCCAATCACGCCCACTCGGTCGTCCGTGACCTGACCGCCGACTTCGGCCTGGACGCCCTCGCGGAACACCGGCGGGCTTTCCACTGAAAGTAGTTGAGCGTTAAACCATCTGGCCAGTCGGTGCGAATTTTCTGTAAAAGGCCTGAATATCATCTGCGCAATTACCGAACGCTAAGGCTTCACCCTGCGTGATTTACCTCGGCGTATAAACACAAGCATTCGCGCTATATGGCGGAACTTGGCTGACGGAAGGCGCACAGCGATGACGCTCAGAAAACACCGATGGCTGGCGGCCTGCGGGCTACTCGCCACCGCATCGATAACCGCGGCCGGATGCTCCTCGAACAGCTCAACCGGCGCACCAGCAGGCGGCAGCACCGGATCGAGCGGGGGGACTTACGCTCTCACCGCCGGCGTGCTGCACGCTTTCACCGGGCAGAACGCGTTCTTCGGCCTGAACGCGCAGAACGCGTGCAAGGCCGCGGCGCTGCAGATCAACGCGGCCGGCGGCATCATGGGGCACCCGATGAACTGCACGGCCTTCGACACCAAGGGTGACCCGGCAGACGCTGTTCCTGTCACCCAGCGGATGCTGGTCTCCGCCCCCCACCTGGTGATGGTCATCGGCCCGGACGGCAGCGACATCCCGTCGGTGCTGCCGGTGCTCCAGCAGGCCAAACAGCCGGAGATGAACACCGTCGGCGACCCGCGCTACGACACGCAGACCTCCCCGTACTTCTGGCGGCTCACCCCGAGCGACAGCACGCAGGCCCCCGCGCTCGCCTACTACACCTACCACCGGGGATACACCAAGATCGCCGAAGTGTTCACCAGCGACCTGTCGGCGCAGACCACCACGACGCCGTTCCAGAACACGTTCGGCAAGCTCGGCGGCACGATCGTCAAGGCGCTGACCATTACCCCCGACACATCGTCCTACCAGACCGAGGTGGCGGCGGTCCTCGCCGCCCACCCGCAGGCGATCGTCGGCGAGATGGACGCGCAGACCGCAGCCACATTCCTCAGCGAGGTCCGCCAGCAGAACGGCGGTCTCATTCCTGTGATCATGACCCAGCGCGCGATCCAGGGCGACTGGGTGCCCGCCGTCGGCCCGGCGATCGGTGCCGCGACGGTGGCGAAGTACGTCACTGCGATCGCTCCGGCGCTGCAGGCCAGCGGGACGGCGTTCAACGCCTTCAAGGCGTCCATGGCCAGCGTCAAGGCCAACCCGTTCCAGGCGAAGAACCCGTTCGTCGCCGCCAACTTCGACGGTGTGATCGCGTTCGCCCTTGCGATGGACATGGCGAAGTCCCTTGATCCGTCGGCCTACGTCGCCGACATCCCCAAGATCACCGCCGGTGCTCCCGGCGCCACCGTGGTCAGCACTTACGCGCAGGGGGTAGCCGCCCTCAAGGCCGGCAAGACGATCGACTACGTCGGCGCCGCGGGTCCGATGGTCTTCAACCAGTACGGCACCGCGAACCGGCCATACGCGCCGTGGACGTATAACGCCGACGCGCATTCCTGGATCATGGGCACGACGCTGCCCGAGAACGCCGGGCTCTAGCGAGGCACTGAGTGAGCCAGATCGTCCTCAGCCTCGGCTTCGGACTGGTGACCGCGTCCATCCTCGCGTTGGGCGCGGTCGGCTTTACCCTCCAGTTCGGGGTTACGAACCTCTTCAACCTCGCCTTCGGCGAGAACATGACGGTATCCATGTTCGTCGCCTACCTGGCCCTGGTCAGCCTGCACTGGAACATGTGGGCGGCGATGGCAGCCGGGGCCGTGGCGGGCGCGGTGCTGTCCCTGGGGATCAGCCGCCTGGTCTACCTCCCGTTCCAGCGCCGGGGCACCTCGCAGTTCGCGATGGTCATGGTGACGGTCGCGGTCTCGTTCATTCTCAAGAACGTGCTGCAGATGTTCAGCGGCGCCACTTACTACAGCTACCAGCTTCCGCCGGAGCCGCCGATTCGCTTCCTCGGCATGGTCTTCGACGCGCGGCAGCTGGCGATCATCGGCCTCGCCGCCACCAGCCTGCTCGGCATGCACCTGCTGTTCAAGTACACCCGGCTCGGCAAGGCCATGCGGGCGACCTCGGACAACGCCGCGCTGGCCCGTTCCGTCGGTATCCCGACCAACCGGGTCGTCAGCGCGGCGTGGGTGCTGTCCGGGCTGCTCGCCGGGCTGGCCGGAGTGGCGCTCGCCATCGACCTGGGATCGTTCAATTCCGGCACAGGCGGCAGCTACCTGCTGCTCATCGTCGCGGCCGCGGTATTCGGCAGCGTCGGCGAGCCCTACGGGGCGGTCCTCGGCGCGGTCGTCATCGGCCTCACGAGCGAGGTCGCGGCCATCTACTACCCGCAGCTCAAGGATGTGGTCGCCTTCGCGATCCTGGTCCTGGTCCTGCTCCTGCGGCCAGATGGGCTGCGCGCGGGACGGGTGCAGATGCGGGCGGAGGTAACGGTATGAGCCCCGCGATCGTCAGCTACGTCGCCTCGCTCCTCGTCTACCTCGGCGTCAACGCGATCGCCTGCTGGGGCCTGAACCTCCAGTTCGGCGTCGGCGGCGTGATGAACTTCGCGTTCATCCTTTACCAGGCGATGGGCGCGTACATCACCGCCGTGCTGACGCTGCCTTCCGCGAGCACCCAGGTGGACGAGAAGTACATCCTCGGCTGGCACCTGCCCTGGCCGCTGCCGCTCGCCGGCGCCGCCGTCGGCGGCGCGGTGCTCGCGCTGGCGGTCGGCTCGTTCGCGCTGCGGCCGCGCCGCAGGGACTTCCAGGCCACGGTGATGCTGGTGGTATCCATCATCGCCGCGACCCTGGTCACCTCCGAGCAGGGCTGGTTCAACGGGAACCAGGGCCTGTTCGGCATCCCGCAGCCGTTCGCCGCCGCGCTGAGCCTCGGTGTCAACAGCTATTACTGGTTCTTCCTCGCCATCACCGTCGGCGTCGCGACCCTGGCGCTGGCGCTCATCATCCTGCTCACCGGTTCGCCCTGGTCCCGGCGGCTGCGGGCGATGCGGGAGAACGCCGAGGCGGCCGAGTCGCTGGGCGTGAACGTACGCACGGAGAGCCTGAAGGTCTACGTGACCGGCGGCGCGATCGCGGCGGTGAGCGGCGGCCTGCTGGTGGAGTTCATCGGCGCCTGGTCGCCCGCGGCATGGGGGACCGGCGAGACGTTCATCTTCTTCGTCGCGATCATCGTCGGCGGGCTCGGGAACAATTTCGGCGCGTTCTTCGGCGCCTTCCTCGTGCTCGGCGTCTTCCTGGAACTGCCGGCCTACTTGCCGCAGATGTCCAACACGAACATCGAGGAGTCGATGCAGTCAGCGGCAATCGGCGTGCTGATCCTGGCTTTCTTGTGGTGGCGCCCGCAGGGCATCTTTCCCGAGCGGAAGCGCAACCTGTCCCGCGCGATCCCGGCCGGGGCGCGGGCGGTGGCGGTCGCGGAGGCGGCCGGGCCCGTTCTGGATGGAAAGAAAGAGCACTCACCGCAGCGCGAGCCGGACAGCGGAACCGCGGCGGCGGGGACGCTCTCGGTGCGGGACCTGAGCCGCGGCTTCGGCGGCGTGCAAGCGGTGGACGGGCTGTCCTTCGACCTTGCGCCCGGACAGGTCACGGGCCTGATCGGGCCGAACGGGGCGGGCAAGTCCACCGCGCTGAAGCTGATCGCGGGCGCCATCGCGCCGAGCTCGGGCGAGGTCCTGGTCGACGGGGTCAACGTGGCCGGGTGGCCCGCGCACAAGGTGGCCCGTCTCGGCGTCATCCGCACCTTCCAGCACACCAGTGAGTTCGGCAGGCTCACCGTCCTGGAGAACCTGCTGACCGCCGCGCCTGACCAGCCAGGCGACACCTTCGGCGGCGCGCTGCTCGGCCGCCGTCACGCGCGCGCCAGGCAGCGGGAACTGCTGGCCAAGGCGTGGGCCCTGCTGGCGGACTTTCAGCTGACCGCCGCCGCGGACAGCTATGCAGGGCAGCTCAGCGGCGGTCAGCGGCGGCTGGTGGAGATCATGCGCGCGCTGATGGCCCAGCCGCGGATCCTGCTCCTCGACGAGCCGATGGCCGGCGTGAACCCCACGCTGCGGCTGGTCATCGAAGAGCACCTGCAGCGGCTGCGCGACGGCGGGCTCACGATGCTGATGGTCGAGCACGAGCTGGGCTCGGTGGAACGGGTCTGCAACTCGGTGATCGTCATGGCGCAAGGGAGGGTGCTGGCGACCGGCACGATGGCCGAACTGCGCAGGAACGAGGAGGTCCTCAGTGCCTATCTCGCGGGGTAACAGGAAGCGGCGGGTGCCCGCGGGCGGCCCCGCCGGGCAGGCCGCCCTCACCGTGACCGGGCTGGCCGCCGGGTACGGTGACACCCCGGCGATCATGGACGTCGACCTGACCGTGCACCGCGGCGAGATCGTCACCGTCGTCGGGCCCAACGGCGCGGGCAAGAGCACGCTGCTCAAGGCCGTGCTCGGGGTGCTGCGGCCCATGTCGGGGACCGTCCGGCTCGGGGACAGGGACCTGACCGGCCTGCGCAGCGACCAGATCTGCCGGCTGTCGGTCGGGTACGTGCCGCAGGTGCAGGACACGTTCCCCCGGCTCACCGTGCTGGAGAATATCGAGATGGGCGGATACACGCTGCCCAGGTCGAAGATGAAGTCGCGGGCCGGGGAAGTGCTCGACCTGTACCCGCAGCTGCGCCGGATGGCCGGCCGGCAGGGCGGCCACCTGAGCGGGGGCGAGCGCAAGATGCTCGCGATCGCCAGGGCCATGATGATCTCCCCCGCACTGCTCGTGCTCGACGAGCCGACCGCCGGGCTCGCCCCGCAGCCAGCGAACGAGCTGCTCTCCAGGCACATCGCCGCGCTGGCCGGCACTGGCGTGTCGCTGCTGATGGTGGAGCAGCGGGCGCGCGAGGCGATGGCCATCTCGCAGCGGGCGTACGTGATGGCGGCGGGCCGCGTCGTCCTGACCGACCGGGCGGACACGCTGCTCGCCCGCCCGGACATCGGCGACGTGTTCCTCGGCCGGACCGCGGGGTAGCGGACGGTGCCTGCCATCGTGAGTAACAAGCTGCGCGTTCGCGCGACGCTCCTGATGGTGTCGCTGGCGCTGCTCGCCGCGGGCTGCTCCGGCGGCGGTTCCGGCGTGGCCGGCGCGCCGGCCCTGCAGAAGGCCGGGAACCTGGAGAAGACGACGGTGAACGTGGCAGTGCTGCCCGCCATCGACTCGGCCGGGTTCTTCGTCGCGATGCACGGGGGGCTATTCGCCCGCGAGGGACTGACCGTCAAGTACACGCCGGCGTTCGGCGATCAGGTCATCGGCGGCCAGGCCAAGGGGCAGTACGACATCACGGGCATGAACTACGTCTCTTACATCACGGCGCAGGTCAGTCACCAGGCGAACCTGCGGATCATCGCCGAGGGATCGGTGCTGCAGCCGGGCAGCCAGGTCATCATGTCCATGCCGAAGTCCAAGATCACCTCGCTGTCCCAGCTCAAGGGGCACGTGCTCGGGGTGAGCCCGGACGCCAACGTCGGCTTCCTGCTCGTCTCCTCCGCGCTGGCCGACAACGGGATCGCGGCGGTGACCAAGGGGTTCTCCGCGAGTTCCGTCATGTTCCCGACCGGGGACTTCCCGTTCCCCGCGTCCCAGCCGCTGGCGTCGGGCAAGGTGTCGGCCGCGATCCTAGCCGAGCCGTACGCCACCCAGATGGCGGAGCAGTACGGCGCGGAGACGATCGCCGACCTGGACACCGGCGCCACGCAGCAGTTTCCCGTGGAGGGGTACGCGGTGACCAAGGCCTGGGCGCGGGCCAACCCCACCACGCTGAAGGCGTTCCAGACCGCGCTGGAGGCCGGGCAGCAGATCGCGGACACCAACCGGGCGGCGGTGGAAGCCGCGTTCGTGGCCCTCAAGGATGGCGAGGGACACGTGGATAAGACCACCGCGACGCTGATGGCGCTGAACAACTACCCGCTGTCCATCAGCGTGAGCCGGCTCCAGCGGGTCGCGGACGTCATGCAGCAGTTCGGCTTCCTCAAGCAGCGGTTCAACATCCAGACGCTGCTGAGCTCCTAGCCTTCGGGGTCCGCGGCGCCGGCCTTAGTCCGCGCCGCGGGCCCCCGGCGGGAGTTCCACGAACGTGCCCGCGTAGCCGAAGTGCATGTCGTGCGTCCGGGGCGAGAGGACCTTCGCGTACAGCTCGTCCCTGTCGACGCTCTTCGGCACCGGGGCGAGCGGCCGCCCGTGCGACAGCGCCGTGACCAGCTGCGCCGCGTGCTCCTCGGCGAGGACCGCCCGGAACAGCGCCTCCTGCAGCGTGCGGCCGACGATGACCGCGCCATGCCAGCGCAGCAGCGCCATCGCCTCGTCGCCGAGGGTGCCGATCAGCCGCTGCGCCGCCGCCCGGTCCCTGACCAGATCCGGCTCCTCCCAGACGGGCATCGCCTCCGGCCAGAAGCTCGCGTGCATCATCAGCAGCTCCGACGGCACCTCGGCCATCGCGGCGAGCGCCACCAGGCCGGGGGAGTGCACGTGGATGAGCGACGTGAGATGCGGCTTGAGCCGGTGCACCTCTGAGTGCATGTACAGCTCGAGCGGCAGCCCTGGCTCGAACTCGTGGTCCAGGTCGAGTTCCAGGATGTCCGTCGGGCGGCAGCGGTCCTTGCGGGCGCCGGCGCCCGGGCAGACGAGGTACCGCTGCGGGTCGTCGGTGAGCACGCTCACGTGCCCGAACATGCCGACCAGCTCGTGCCCGGCGAGAATCCTCGTCGCCGTCGCGAGCTGGGTGCGCAGCTCAGCGTTCGCGGGGGCCATGGCGGCTCAGATCTCGTTTCCCCAGTAGTAACGGGCAGTCATCTCGACCAGCTGAAGCTTGGCGTGCTGCTCGGGCTCGCTCATCAGCGGCTGGTCGGCGACCTGGGCGAACCCGCCGTTGGTGGCGACCGCGAAGTCCGCGTCGCCGCGCTCGCTCGCAACGGGGTCGATCCGGTCAAGGAGCTCCTCGACGGATTCGGGCGCGCTCGCCGAAACGTCGATCACGCCAAGGCTGACGACGATCCCTGGCTTGACCAGCTCGACGGGGAACCGCCTGGCCGGGTCGGCCGGGTAGTCGATGCTGATGCGGGGGAACGGGGTCTCGTCGAGCAGCGCGGCCACGGCCGTCGCGTCGTACCCGGAGGCCGTGGTGGCCAGTGGCCCCGCGTCGGTCAGGTCGAGCCCGACCCGGAACTCGGCGGGTACGTCCAGCCCGGCGAACACAGCCCGGTCCGCCTCGATGAGCGCGGCCAGCGCGGCCGGCACGTCCACGCCGGCCGCCGCGGCGGCCGCCCGCCCGTCCACCGTCAGCAGCGGCGCGTAGAGCGGGTTCTCCAGCGCTACGTAGAGCACGCCGTCCGCGGCCAGCGCGGTGATCTCGTCCCGCAGGATCGCGGCGAGCGCCGCGCCCGCCACCCGCGCCGCGTCCAGGTCAGCCGCCGAGGAAAGCGCCGATCCCGCCGCGGCCAGGTAGCCGGGAGACGGCAGGGCGACGAACACCGACCGGTCCACGGTGGCCAGCACGGGCGCCGCCTCGGCCTGCGCGAGCCGTCCTGCGGCGCCCAGCGCCCCGGCAGCAGGCACCGCGCGCCGCCGCGCGGCGCCGATCCCGGCCAGGCCGGCCAGCGGCGCCGGCCCGGAGACGGCCTCGAACCCGGTCACCTGGTCGTGGATCACCGACTCGAAGTACGCCCGCCGGTACTGCCCGTCGCACATGGCGTTCAGGGTGAGCCGGCGCAGCGCGTGCGCGAGGGCCACCACCGCCTCGTCGGTGACCGCGGCCAGCTCCGCGCCGCTCAGCCCCGCGGCCCTGGCGGCCAGCAGCTGGGGCGGCCTGACCAGGCTTCCGTGGTGATCGATGTGGTATCCGAAGTCGTCAGCCATCGCAGCCTCCGTCGCGAAAAAGTGAACTTAGTGCGGCCGCCGGGAACCGGCCCACTCCGGGAAGTCCAGGTCGAACCCGGCCGACCGCAGCACGTCCTCGCAGATTTTCTGGTCCTCGTCAGGGCTGCCGCCGGAGATCCCGAGGCCGCCCACGATCTCCCCGCCCCGCTTGAGCGTGTACCCGCCCTTGGTGGCGACGATCGGGTGCTGGCCCATCCGGCCGACCTGGGTGAAGAACACCGGGTCGGAGTTCCGCCAGTTCTCCAGCATGGAGGTCGGCCGCTGCATGACGGCCGCCGAGTAGGCCTTGGACAGCGCGATAGAGGGCGTCATCGGCCGGGCGCCGTCCATCCGCTCGACCAGCACGACGAAACCGCCGTAGTCGACCACGGCGATGCTCAGCGCCTTGCCGGTTTCCAGCGCGAGCGCCCGGGCGCCGTCGGCGAGGGTCCTGGCGTCCTGGAACGGCAGCGTCATCGTTTCTCCTGGTTAACGTCGGCTTGGCGGGTTCGGCGCGGCCAGCCTACGGTCAGCGGGAAACCCGGCACCACCCCATGACCCGAAAGGTATGGATTCAAAAGCCTTATCCCGAACGGAGGAGGGTGGCTCCGCTTCGTTAGGGTTGAACCATGAAAGTGGGCTTGCACATCTCGGATTTCACCTGGGACGGCGGCGCCGAGGAACTCCGGTTCCGGCTCGCCGACATCGCGCAGCGCGCCGAACTCGCGGGCGTGGACCGGATCAGCGTCATGGACCACGTGTGGCAGATCGGCCCCATCGGCCCGCCGGAACACGAGATGCTCGAGGCCTACACGGCGCTCGGCTGGCTGGCGGCGAAGACCGAGCGGGTCAGGCTGCTCACCATGGTGACCGCGGTGGTCTACCGCGAGCCCGGCCTGCTGGCGAAGGCGATGACCACGCTTGACGTGCTGTCCGGCGGCCGGTCGATTCTCGGCATCGGCGCGGCGTGGAACGAGGAAGAGGCCCGCGGCCTCGGCCTGCTCTTCCCGCCCACCGCCGAGCGTTTCGAGCGGCTCGAAGAGGCCATCCTCATCTGCAAGCAGATGTGGTCGGGCTCCGAGGCGCCGTTCGACGGCAAGCACTACCACCTGGCCCGCACGCTGAACTCGCCGCAGGCGCTCAGCCGCCCGCACCCGCCGATCCTGATCGGCGGCGCGGGCGAGAAGAAGACCCTCAGGCTGGTGGCCCGCTATGCGGACGCGTGCAACATCGCCGCCTACGACCCGGCGCAGGCGGCGCACAAGCTCGAGGTGCTCCGCGAGCACTGCGTGACCGAGGGCCGTGAGTACGGCGAGATCGAGAAGACCGCGCAGACCCGCTTCGACCTCGGCGAGAACGGCGAGAACGTGCAGCGCACGATCGAGAGCCTGCACGAGGTCGCGGAAATGGGCTTCACCGTCGCGCACGGCTCGCTGCTCGGCGTCAGCAAGAACCGCCAGTTCGACCTCTTCGCCGAGCGGATCATCCCCGCGCTGGAGAAGTTCTAGCCTCTCCGCGAGCGCGCCTAGACTGCGTGCAGGCGTCCAGCGGAAGGAAGACGTGTGACAACTCCAGCAGCACCAGCCACCCCAGCCGGCGACGGCCGCCCTCCCCGGCGGCGGAAGCCGCCGCGGCGGGCCGAGGTGGTATCGGTGTCGCGGATCGCGCCCCGGCTCGTGTCGGTGCTCGTCCGCGGCGACGAGCTCGGCGCGTTCGCGGACGCCGCGCCGACCTCGCACCTGAAGGTGTTCCTGCCCGCGCCCGGGCAGGGCGAGCCGCTGCTGCCCGAGTTCCTGCCCGAGGGGCAGGCGATCCCTGACGACGCGCGGCCGTCGGTGCGGACCTACACGCCGCGGCGGTTCGACGCCGCCGCCGGGACGCTGGAGATCCAGTTCGTGCTGCACGGCGCGGGCCCGGCCTCGGACTGGGCGGAGCGGGCCAGCGCCGGTGACAAGCTCGCGGTCGCCGGCCCCGGCGGGCGGTTCGTCATGGACACCGGCGCCGAGCGCTGGTGGATCGCCGGCGACGAGAGCGCGATCCCGGCCGTGGCGACGCTGCTCGAGGCGCTCCCCGCTACTGCCGCCGCCGAGGTGCACCTCGAGGTCGCCGACGCCGATGACGAGGTTGAGTTCGCCAGCCACGCCAAGACGGAGATCACCTGGCATCACCGGCGCACCCCGGACGCCTTCGGCGCCGAGCTCGGCGAAGCCGCGCGCGACGCCGCGATCGCCGACGGCACCAAGGTCTGGGTGGCTTGCGAGGCCGCGGCGATGCGCGGCATCCGCAGGTACTTCCTCGGCGAGCGCCGCCTCCCGGCCAGCTCGCTGACCACCCGCGGCTACTGGCGGCTCGGTGAGGCCAACCACCCCGACCACGACTACGGTGACGACGAGCTCGCCGGCCGCTGAGCCGTCCGGTGATCGTCTGGATCAACGGCGCGTTCGGTGCGGGCAAGTCCACGCTCGCGGAGGAACTGAGCCGGCGCCTCCCTGACGCCGTCCTCTTCGACCCTGAGTACGTCGGCTACATCCTGCAGCGCTGGGTGCCCGTGCCCACGGGCGACTTCCAGGACCTGCCGAGCTGGCGGGAGCTGGTCATCGCGACGGCCCTGTCGCTGCGCGAGCACCACGCCGCCACGCTGATCGTGCCGATGACACTGATCAACGACGAGTACCTGGCCGAGATCCTTGGCGGCCTGCGCGCCCAGGGCGAGGAAGTTCTGCACGTCTTCCTCGACCTGGACCCGGCCGTGCTGCGGCAGCGGATCACCGAGCGCGTGCTCGTCCCCGATGACCCCGCCCGCGACCAGCAGGCGCGCGAGTTCGGCCTGCGCAATGCCGATCGCGGTATCGCGGCGGCCGCGCGCGTGCCACCGGGCACGCTGCTGCTGCGCTCCGACAAGCTGACGCCGGCCGAACTGGCGGACGAGGTGCTAACCCGGCTGCGGGACCCGTCAGGCTGACTCGCGTACTGCCGCGCGGCCGCGCGTGCCCGGTTTCCGGCAGGCTGGCGCCGGCCGAGATGGTACCCCGGCTAGGTCCGTCAGGCTGACTCGCGGCCGACGACGCGGCCGGGAGCCGCCGGCAGGTCGGCGGCGTCGAGGCCGAGGATGGCGCGGGCGGCTTGGCGGCCGTGGGCTTCCGCGTCGATATGCACCGTGGTGAGGGCCGGAGTGGCCAGCGCGCCGTACCCGTTGTCGTCGAAGCCGATGACCGCCAGGTCGCCGGGTGCGGCGAGGCCGAGGTCGCGCATCGCCGCCAGGACGCGCAGCGCCACGTCGTCGTCGAAGGCCGCGACGGCGGTCACGGCCGGGTGGGCAGCACGGAATTCCGCCAGGGAGTCAGCCGCGCCCGTTCGGGATACCGGGATTGAGAACGGGGTAACCGGGGACAGCCCGAGCCTTTCCGCGGCCAGGTCAGCGAACCGCAGCCGGACGGCGCGCAGCGGCGTCTCGCGGTCGGGCAGCGCGTACGCGATCCGGGTGTGGCCCCGGCCCGCGAGGTACCCGATCTGGGCGGACACGTGCGCAGCGAGGCCGTCGCGCCAGCCGCCGCTGTCGTCGAGCTCGTGCCCGGTCAGGTAGGGCTCGCCGAACCGCAGCACGGCGCGCGGGGCGATCGCGTCGAGCGTCGCCTCCGTGCCCGCGTGCTCATACCTGACGAGCAGCGCGTGGTCGTGGGCGTCGAGCTCCGCGTCGAGCCCGCGGACGTAGCTGCGCGCGTAGTTGCCGTCGAGCGCCACGTCGAGGCTGAGCACGACGATCCGCGACGATCCCTCGCGCAGCGCCCGGGCGATCGCGTGCGGCACGTAGCCGAGATCGCGCGCGGCCTGCCGCACCCGCTCCCTGGTGGCGGCCGAGATGGACTGGTTCGGCGAGTCCCGCAGCACGAAGCTCGCCGTGGCGCGCGACACCCCGCTCGCGGCGGCCACGTCGTTCAGCGTCACGCGCTGCGGATCGCGCATTCTTAGTCTCCCGGTTCGCGTGTTGTCTCGACCGTACCGAAGGATTAGAGTCCTCGCTAAATCGATCTACTAGATCGATTTAGCTCACCGATGAGAGGCAGGCTAGCGGATGGCAGCACCGAGTCTTCAGGACGGCATCGACAAGGCGGGGTCGCCGGTGAACCTGCTGTGGCGGGTGAACCCGGAGCCGTGGAACCCGGAGAACATCGAGCCCGAGTACGCGGGCTGGCGCATGGAGCAGGCCGCCTGGCATTCCGGCGTGTCGATCTCCGACCTCTCGCACCACATGTTCGACACGTTCATCGCCGGGCCTGACGCGACGGCGCTGCTCACGGCGGTGAGCGCGAACAACTACGAGTCGTTCGCGATCGGCCAGGCGAAGCAGTTCATCCCCGTGACGAGCCGCGGCAGCATCGTCACCGACGGCATCCTGGAGCGCACGGCGGAGCAGGAGTACACGCTGAGCGGCATCCCCGCGGCGCAGAACTGGGTCAAGTACCACGGCGAGCAGGGCGGCTACGACGTGTCGTTCAGCACCGATCCGTCGTCGGCGTTCCGCGGCGGGGCCGACCCGCGGCTGTTCCGCTACCAGGTGCAGGGACCGCTCGCGCGGGACCTGGTGGAGTCGGTGTTCGGGGGACCGCTGCCGCCGGCGAAGTTCTTCCACTCCGTCCCCGTGGTCCTGGACGGCATGGAGTTCCGCGCGCTGCGGCACAACATGGCGGGGCAGGACGGGTACGAGTTCATCGGGCCCTGGCGGTTCGCCGCGGCAGTGAAGGACACGCTGCTGCAGGCCGGCGAGAAGTTCGGCCTGGTGCACGTCGGGGCGCTCGCCTACGCGTCGGCCAGCGTGGAAAGCGGCTGGATCCCCTCTCCGGTCCCCGCCATCTACACCGATCCGGAGCTGGCCGGGTACCGGGCGTGGCTGCCGCTGTTCGGTATCGAGGGGCAGCGGCCGCTGGACGGGTCGTTCTTCTCCGCGAACATCGAGGACTACTACTGCACGCCGTACGAGCTGGGCTACGGCAGGTCGATCTCGTTCAACCACGACTTCATCGGGCGCGACGCGCTGCTCGCGGCACGCGAGTCCGTCACGCGCACCAAGGTCACGCTGGTATTCGACCCGTCCGACGTGCGCGCGGTCCTGGGAGAGGACCTGGGCTACTACCTCACCTACGCGCGGCACCGAGTGGAGGTTCCCTCTGGCCTGGCAGGCCTGACGTACCAGACGGCCACCATCGACCCGGCCGGGACGATCCTGGCGCTGACGATCATCGATAGGCGGTTCGCCGAGCCGGGCACCGAGGTGTCGGTGGTGTGGGGCGAGCACCCGGGCGCCGGCACGCCTCCCGACGCCGACCTGGGCTTCCCGCGCATCCGCGCCACGGTCGCGCCCGCGCCGTACGACGCGCACGCGCGGACGCAATACCGGCGCTCCTAATTGCGTACGGGTGCTTTTGTGGTCAACCCCAATAATGCATTTGGCCCGGCGAGTTTTCGCACGGTAAGCCGTACGATTACGGCACAAGGCAGTACAGAGTTTATGGATTGGCGGCACGTGGAAACGCTGTTCAACGACTTTTCCCTGGAGATGACGGGAAAGGACGCGGGCAGGCTCGAAGAGGCCCGCGGCACCATCCCGCCAGGCACGCGGATCAACGTGACCTTCCTGGAGAACGAGGACGGGCGGATGCGGCTCGAGGCGGTGCGTGCCGTCAAGCGGTTCGGGTACGTGCCGGTGGCGCACATCTCCGCGCGGCGGCTGCGGTCGCATGACCTGCTCGAGGAGTACCTGTCCGCGCTCGAAGCCGAGGACGCGAGCGATAACGTGCTGATCATCGCCGGGGACCCGACGGAGCCGCTCGGGCCGTTCGATGACTCGCTCGCCGTGATCAAGTCCGGCATGCTCCAGCAGTACGGGGTGCGGCACATCGGCATCGGCGGCTACCCGGAGGGACACCCGGCGATCCCGGAATCGGCGCTCTGGAGCGCGCTCGAGGGCAAGGCCGCGACGCTGTCCCAGCTGGGGCTGCCGGGAGTGGTCATCACGCAGTTCGGCTTCGACGTGGATCCGGTGCTGAAGTGGCTCGAGGCGGTGCGGGAGCGCGGCATCGAGCTGCCGGTCCGGATCGGCGTGCCAGGACCGGCAGGGGTCAGGCGGCTGCTCACCATGGCCGGCCGTCTGGGCGTCGGCACCAGCACCGGGATCGCGAAGAAATACGGGTTCTCGATCACCAACCTGATGGGCACCGCCGGGCCCGACAAGTTCATCCGCGCGATGGCCGACGGCCTCGACCCCGAGCGGCACGGCGAGGTGAAGCTGCACTTCTACACGTTCGGCGGCCTCAAGGCGACGTCGGAATGGATCGCCGAGTTCCGCCGGGGCGGTTAGTTCTTCGGCAGGTCCGCCGCTATCTCCCAGATGTGCCCGGACGGGTCGGCGAAACAGGCTGTCCTGATGCCCCACGGCCGGTCCATGGGCCCGTTGATCAGCGTCACCCCGCGCTTGGCCAGCTCGTCGCACACCGCGTCCACGTCGTCCGCCCAGATCGTGAACTGCATCCGCGCCCCGGTTCCGGGGCCTCCGACCGGCGCCGGCGCGATCAGCGCGGGCGCGTTCGAGACCCGCAGCAGGTTGACCATCGTGTCGCCGAACATGAAGACCGCCGAGTCGGCGTCCTCCCAGTGCACCGGGAGCCCGAAGACGCCGGCGTAGAACTCCTTCGACCGCTCCAGGTCTTCCGTGAAGAGCGTTGCCGCCATGATCTTGTTGCTCTTCACCAGCGCGTCCACGTATCCGGCTCCCGTCTGTCTGACCTACCGTCCCAGTAGTGACGCCCGGCCCCCCGGAAAATCACCGGCGCGAACATGTCACCTTCAGAACCGCCCCCACGACCGCGATAACAGCAAGAAGTGGCAGCATCGCAAAGATAATGGGTCAGTGTGCACCCTCTGGTGTGCCTAACGACCCATTATCTTCCGGGTTGGCCTCGGCGTACGCCTTGAGCGCGGCCATCGTCCGCACGTTCTCCTTGTCGAAGCTGCGGGTGATCAGCGGCCGCAGCGGCCGGAAGAAGCCAGGCATCGCGATGTCGAGGACCAGCCAGCGGGTGACGGTGGTGGTACCGTCGTCGGCTTCCAGCGAGTAGTGGATGTGCACGTCGATGGTCGCCCTGAGCTGCTTGACGTGGATGGTGTGGTGGAAGTCCACAGAACCGGGCGGCTGGAAGCCGGTCACCGTTCCCCACCAGTCCTTGCCAGGATCGCCTGGTTTGCCGTCGTGATAACGGCTGCCCCGCTGAACCGGATAGGGCTCGACGTCCGTGGTCGCTCCATACTGGCTGGACCCGGGCAGCCAGGTCGGGTAATTCGGCAGGTCAGAAAGCAGCTTGAACAACAACTCCGGCGGCGCGGCGATCGCCGAGACATAGAACCGATGCCACTGGGAACGGGCCATGAGGCAACGTTAGACCGTTCGCATGCGGTTGAGGATCTTTCTAATCCTCACCGAATGGGTAGGAATTGGCGAGGCCGCTGAGCTACGGCTACTCAAGGAGGAGATTCGCTGATGAGCGCAACAGACGAGTTCTTGCAGAACAACGCCGCCTACGCCGCGCAGTTTTCCGGACCGTTGCCGCTGCCGCCCGGCAAGGGCGTCGCCGTGGTCGCCTGCATGGACGCACGGCTCAACGTCTACGCCATCCTCGGCCTGAACGAAGGCGAGGCGCACGTGATCAGGAACGCGGGCGGCGTGGTCACCGACGACGAGATCAGGTCGCTGGCGATCAGCCAGCGGCTGCTCGGCACGACCGAGATCATCCTCATCCACCACACCGACTGCGGCATGCTGACGTTCACCGACGACGGGTTCAAGCGCTCCATCCAGGAAGAAACCGGGATCAAGCCGGAGTGGGCCGCGGAGGCCTTCCCGGATCTGGATGAGGACGTCAGGCAGTCCAAGGCGCGCATTCTGGCCAGCCCGTTCATCCCGCACAAGGAGTCGCTCCGCGGCTTTGTCTTCGACGTGGCCACCGGCAAGCTCAACGAAGTCAGCTAGACATACGCGGGGTGTCCTGCCGCGACCGGCAGGACACCCCGTGGCATGCTCGGAGAATGCGACCGACGCTTTATGAGTTCGCGGGCGGTGAGCAGGCGTTCGAGCCTTTCGCCGCCGCGCTGCACGCGCGCTGCCTGGCAGACCCGGAGCTGAACCATCCCTTCTCGCACGCGGACCAGAACCCTGAGCACGTGCCGCGACTGGCCGCGTACCTGGCCGAGGCGATGGGCGGGCCGCCCGCGTACTCGGCGGAATGCGCCGACCAGACACACGTGGTGTGGCTGCACTCGGGCAACGGCGACATGAGCGACCTCGGGCGCAGGTTCGCGGACTGCTTCATGCTCGCGGCCGACGACGCTGGCTGGCCGCGGGACCCGGAGTTCCGGGCCGCGATCCGCGGCTACATCGATTGGGCGGTGGATGAGGTGGCGCTGTCCCACCCCGACGACACCGACATCCCGCCGGGCCTGCCGCTCCCGCGCTGGTCGTGGGACGGCCTGCAGCGGTTATCCGGTTACGGCTTCCTGCCCACGCCCGCGACAGCCTCGCCGCTGGCGGGTCCGGCCTGTCCCTCGGGCAGCCACTCCGACAGCGGCGCTATTCCGGGCCCGATCAGCTCGAGTCCGGTGAAGAACCGCAGGATCTCCTCCTGGCTGCGCGGGCGCATGGACTCGGCGCCCGACTCGTTATAGCGCCGGGTCTGCTCCGCCATCTCCTCAGGGCTGCGGTCGCTCGGCGCGTGGACGATGACAAGGAAGCTGCCGGAGGGTGCCGCGTCCATCAGCTTCCGCACGATCGCGTACGGGTCGTCCGCGTCCGGGATGAAGTGCAGCACCGCCAGGAGCAAGATCGCGACCGGCTTGCTGAAGTCCAGTGTCCTGGCGGCGGCCGACAGGATCGTGCCGGTTTCGCGCAGGTCGGCCTCGATGTAGTCCGTCTTCCCCTCAGGGGAACTGGTCAGCAGCGCCCTCGCGTGCGCGAGCACCACCGGGTCGTAGTCCGCGTAGACGATCCGGGATTCGGGAGCGGCGCGCTGCGCGACGTCGTGGGTGTTGTCCGCGGTGGGCAGGCCGGTTCCGATGTCGAGGAACTGCCTGATGCCGTAATCGACGGTGAGGCTGTGCACGATGTCGATCAGGAAGTAGCGGACGGACCTGGCTATCGCGGGGAGCGAGGGCATCGCGGCCATGATCTTGTCGGCCGCCTCCCGGTCGGCGGCGAAGTGGTCCTTGCCGCCTACCCAGTAGTTCCACATCCGTGCCGGGCTGGGCACAGCGGTGTCGAAACCGCGCAGCTTTTCGGCTAGGGCAGCGTCCTCGTCGTCGGGCACGTTCGCGCTCATCTACACGAGTGTAGGCCTTATCGAGCGCCGCAAATGGGGATGCGCCCAATGCCGCGGGCGGAAAGAATCACATCCATGGCGACACCACCGCGGCTCGTGCCGCTGCTCGAGCAGTTCGACTGGGCCTGCCTGCGCTTGCTGAACAGGATGACGGGCCCCGAGGTCGACAGCGGCAACGGCATGCCTATCGCGGTACCTCCGATCACCGACGAGGAATACCTGTGGGAACCAGTCCCTGGCTGCTGGTCGGTCCGCCGCCGCGCGGATGGGCCGGGGCAGGGCGCGACGGTCCTCGTCGGCGCCGGGGAATGGGGGCGTGACTCGGCCCCTGAGTACCCGTATCCGCCGCCGTTCACCACCATCGCCTGGCGGCTCAGCCACATCAGCGAGATGCTCGCGCTCCGCGCCGACTACACGGTCGGCGGCCGCGACATGACCAGCGACATGTTCCGCAACAGCGGCGCCGCCATGGGCGCCATCAAGAGCTTCAGCGACGCCGCGGAGGCGTGGCGGGCGGCCCTGGTCGGCGCCGATGACGCCGCGCTTGACACCGTGGGGTACAGCACGTACCCGTACGGCAGCGACCCCGGCGAGATGTTCGTGGACATCGTGTGGTGGGTCAACCAGGAGATCTTGCACCACGGTGCCGAGATCGCGCTGCTTCGCGACCTCTACCGTGCCATGCGCTCAGCCTGACCTGTCCTGGCGCGTGCGCTCGATGAGCGCCGCCACGCCGTCCAGGATGCGGTCGATGCCCCAGAGGAACTCATCGCGTTCGGAGACCGTGGCCGCGGCGGGGTCCCAGGCGATGCGGTACAGCCGCGGGTAGGTCTGCTCATCGAGCAGTTCCCGCAGGAGGGAATCGAACGGAACTGGCGGACCTGACGGGCCGTCGCCCGCCGCCTGCGCCGCGGCGGCGGCGCGGGCCGCGTCGTGAGCCATCCGGGCCTCGCTGAGCGTGTAGGAACTGAGCAGGCCGATGATCCGCAGCTTGTCCGCGTCGTCCAGGCCGGTCTCGTCGAGCGTCGCGAGACCGCGCTCGACGAAGTGCAGCGAGTTCGGCGCTACCGGCGGAGCGGCCATCGGCATCTGGGTGATCCACGGATGGCGGTCGAGCATGTCCCGCTGGATGATCGCCCACGTCCGCAGCCGGGAGCGCCAGTCGTCGCCCTCGATGACGAGGTGCTCGGCGCCGAGCGCGCTGCCGTTCCACATCAGCTGCAGCAGTTCCTCTTTGCTCGCCACGTGCCGGTACAGCGACATGGTGCTGAAGCCGAGCTCGTGCGCGACTCGCTCCATCGACACCGCCTCGAGCCCCTTCGCGTCGGCGATCCTCATGGCGGCCGCCACGATGGCGTCGGCCGACAGCCCGGCGCGGGGACCGCGTTTGCCGCGCTCACGGCGCCCCCACAGCAGGTCGAGACCCGGCGGCAACGGCACCTGTTCACGGGCCTCTGGCATCTGGCCGCCCCTCTCCTGACTCGCGCACGAGGCTACTTGACGCTAACTGTGTACCCAATATACATTTTGTGTATGACATACACAGTTAGCGCTCGCGGGGTGCGGAAGTCCTTCGGCGGCAAGGTGGTACTCGACGGGGTCGACCTCGACGTCGCGACCGGGATCATCTTCGCCCTGCTCGGCCCGAACGGGGCCGGGAAGACCACCCTCATCCGCATCCTGGCGACGCTGATCCGCCCCGACGCGGGCACCGTGACCGTGGCAGGTCACGACCTGCTCGCCGACCCCATCGCGGTAAAGCGCGCGATCAGCCTCACCGGTCAGTACGCCGCCGTCGATGAGATGCTCACCGGCGAGGAGAACCTCCGGATGATGGCCCGGCTGCTGCATTTCGCGCCGCGCGCGGCAAAAGCTCGCAGCGCGGAGCTGCTGGCCGAATTCGGGCTCCTGGACGCCCGCGCCCGCTTGGTCAAAACCTATTCAGGAGGGATGCGGCGGCGGCTCGACCTCGCGATCAGCATGATCGCGCGGCCCCGGCTGCTGTTCCTCGACGAGCCCACGACCGGCCTTGACCCGCGCAGCAGGGAACAGCTGTGGGGGACGGTCCGGGGCCTCGCGGACCAGGGGGTGACGGTACTGCTCACCACCCAGTATCTCGAGGAGGCCGACCAGCTCGCCGACCGGATCGCCATGCTGGACCACGGCCGGATCGTCGCGCGGGGCACGGCCGACCAGCTGAAGTCGAGCCTCGGAGGCGAGGTTGTCCGGCTGCATTTCGCCGACGGAGGCGGTTACCAGCGCGCCCTCGGCGCACTGACCATCCTGCGGGCCGACCAGCGGCTGCGCACCATCGAGGTCGGCACCGACGGCTCGGCGGCCTCGGTGCACGACCTGCTCGGCACGCTGCGGACCGCCGGAGCGCCCGCCTCGCGGCTGTCGGTGGGCCGGCCGAGCCTCGACGACGTTTTCCGGTCCCTGACAGGAGGCACCCGATGACCGCCAGCTACGCCCTGGCCCTCAGCGACACCCAGGTGATGATCACCCGCTGCGTGCGCCGCTCGCTCCGTGACCCTGAGGCCTTCTTCACGGCCTTGATGCTGCCTGTGGTGCTCATGCTGCTGTTCGTGTACGTGTTCGGCGGCGCGATCAACACCGGCCACGGCGGTTACGCCGATTACGTGGTGCCCGGGCTCATCGTGCTGTGTGCGGGCTTCGGCGCCGGCACGACCGCGGTCGCCGTCGCCACCGACATGAGCAGCGGCATCGTCGACCGGTTCCGCTCCATGCCCATCCGCGGGTCGGCGATCCTGTCCGGCCACATCGTCGCCAGCCTGGCGCGCAACCTGCTCGCCACGGCGCTGGTGATCGCCGTCGGCCTCGGCGTCGGCTGGCGCCCGGACGCGAACCCCGCACGGTGGGCAGCGGCGGCCGCCATGATCGTGCTGTTCATTCTCGCCATGTCGTGGCTGGCCGCCGCGTTCGGCCTGCTGCTGCGCAGCCCGGAGGCCGCGAACGCCGCGACGTTCGTGCTCATGTTCCTGCCCTACGTCAGCACCGCGTTCGTCCCCGCGCACACGATGCCCGCCGTGCTGCGGCCGATTGCCGCGAACCAGCCGTTCACGGCAGTGATCGAGACCATGCGCGGGCTCTGGATGGGGGACACCTCGACAGGCGCCGCCGTGAGCCACGAGGCGTGGCTCGCCATCGCCTGCTGCACAGGCATCCTCGTCGCGTCGTTCGCCGCGGCCTCCTGGCTCTTCCGGCACCGGACGGCGGCGTGACGCCGCGCCAGGACATGACGCGTTCGTCATCTCCGGACCCGGTGGGGAGGATTCGCCTGGACAATCTGGGTAGGTAACTCCCACGGGGTGGGCGTCGGCAGGAACGGGAGGCTGTGCCACGGGCGCCACGGGCGGCGACGTTGAGGCATTTCCGCTAGCCGGACCATTGTCTGTCACGGCGCCGAGGACGCATGCCTCCTGGCTGGAGCCACGGTGGGAAGTGGCCGCCTACTGGGCCTTCGCCGTGTATGCGGCCATCACCATCCTGGTCGCAAGGGGCGACGACGCGATCTGGGCGGCGTGGGCGGTGCCCGCCTACGGCGTCGCGGCGGTGATGCTGCCTAGGTCGCGCACGTGGGGCATCGCGCTGCTGACGGCCACGTTCGCGGTCGGCGCGCCGCTGCTGCTCATGCTCGCCCAGGGCGACCTGGCCGCGGGGATGGCGGTGATCGACCGGTCCGCGACGCTGCTGGTGCGGGACGGCACGCCGTACCTGCCGGCGCACCAGTTGTCCTCCTGGCTGGCCTACGACCCCTACCTGCCCGCCATGGCGTTGTTCGGCCTGCCGAGCGCCTCGGGCCTGCAGGGTGCCCCCGGCGATCCGCGGGTATGGCTGGTGCTGGTCACCGTCGCCGCGCTCGCCGCCGCCCTCCGCGTCCTGCTGCCGCATCCGGTGCGGCGCTGCGCGGACTGCAGGCGCGACCTGCTGCGGGCCACGGCGTTCGCGGTCGCCTGCCCGGT
>DATBBI010000177.1:0-3911 GCA_036271115.1 Trebonia sp. | reverse complement strand
AGCAGGATGCCGGACAGCAGCGTGAGCGGCAGCTGCACCCCAGTGACCACGGCGGCCAGGCTGCCGATCTGCTTCAGGTTCAGGCCGAGCGCCGACGACGTGGCCGAGCACGCCGCGGCGAGCAGCGCGAGCAGGACCAGCAGCACGACGAGCCCGCCCCAGTGCGCGTGGAACCCGAAGATGGCCGCGATCGCCATGACCACCACGCCGGGCACGGCGAACATCGCCACGTCGCGCAGCACCGTGCCGAGCAGCAGCGCGAACCTGCTGGCCGGAGTCACCCGCAGCCGTTCGATCACGCCGGAGTCGAGCTCCCAGATCACCGGCCAGCCCGCGCCCATCCCGGCTCCGAACGCGATCAGTACCAGGATCCCGGGGACGAACACGTCGAGCACCTGGCCGGGCGGGAAGGCGGGGCCGCCGGCCAGCGAGCGGAGCAGCGGCGCGAACAGCGCCAGGTACAGCAGCGGGGTGGTGAGCCCGGTCACCAGCCAGACCGGCTGGCGGAGCGTCTCGAGCAGCTTGCGGCGGAAGAACAGCCCTGTCTGCAGCGCGAACGTCATGCCGCCACCTCCGCGGTCTCCGCCGTCGCCGTTTCCTCGCCCTTGTCGCGCAGCGACCGGCCGGTCTCGCGCAGGAACACGTCGTCGAGCGAGGGCCGCGCGACCGAGGCGGCCCTGGTGGGGATGCCGCGCGCCGCGAGCACGCCGAACACGGCCGCCATCGCCCGCGTCGTATCAGTGACGGTGAGCCGGATCGCGCCGTCCTCGACGTCCGCGCGGTCGACGAACGGGGCGCCGGCCAGATCCCGGGCAAGCTCCCGGGCCAGCATGGGCACAGCCTCGGGCGCGCCCGGGTCCGGGGTGACCGAGATCGTGTCGGCGGAGTAGCGCCGCTTCAGCTCGTCAGGCGTCCCCAGCGCGATCACCCACCCGTGGTCGACGATCGCCACCCGGTCGCTGAGCTGGTCGGCCTCGTCCAGGTAGTGCGTGGTGAGGAACACCGTGGCGCCGCCGTCGCGAAGCTCCCTGAGCTGGTCCCACAGGTTGGCCCGGTTCTGCGGGTCGAGGCCGGTCGTCGGTTCGTCGAGGAACAGCACCCCCGGCCGGTGCATGATGCCGAGCGCGACCTCGAGGCGGCGGCGCTGCCCGCCGGAGTAGGTGCGGACGGCCCGGTCGGCGAGGCCGCCGTCGCCGAGCCCGAACACCCCGAGCAGCTCCGCGCACCGCCGGCTGGCGCCGGCGGCGGTGAGCCCGTAGAGCCGGCCGGCGAGCAGCAGGTTCTCCCGTCCTGTCGCGTTCACGTCGGCGCCCCCGAGCTGGCCGACGTAACCGATGCGCCGCCGCACCAGCGCCGGCTCGCGCCGCACATCCGCCCCAGCGACCAGTGCCTCGCCGGCGTCGGCGGGCAGCAGCGTGGTGAGGATGCGCAGGGTGGTGGTCTTGCCCGCGCCGTTCGGCCCGAGCAGGCCGAAGATCTCGCCGGGCGCGACGGCCAGGTCGATCCCGGTCAGCGCCGCCACCGGCGCGCCCTTGACCTGGAAGCTCTTGCGCAGCCCGGTCACCCGGACCGCGGCCGCTGCTGTGCTGGTCATGCAATCACCCCGATTACTCAGTATCGATCACTCGATACCGAGTATATGGGGATGACGACCGATTAAGCTATATCTCGATTGACGATTTTTCCGGAGTGCGGCTCGCTAGGCCCCGTGCGCGGGGTACTCGGGGAGGTCCTCGGGGTCCGGCCACGGGAACGTGCCGTCGCGCAGCTCAGCGACGGTGGCGCGCACCCAGGCAAGCTCCGCCTTGCGCATCGCCTGCCCGTACTCCTCCTCGATCCCGAAGATCCGCGGGAAGTCGGGTATCTCGGCCGCGAACGCCCGCCGGAACGCGTCGGACGAGGAGATCTCCGCCTCGATCCGCGCCGCGCGCTGGCTCAGCGCGGCGATCGCCCGGTCCTTGCCGAGCGCGTAGATGAACATGAGCGGCGCGGCGAACGCCGGGTAATCAGTGGCGGGCTCGCTGGTCAGCTCCCACAGCCAGTCGAGCAGTTCTTCGCGGCCCGTCTCGGTGATCGAGTAGACGGTGCGCTCGGGGCGCCGCCCCTCGCGGCTGACCTCGACCGGCTCGATGAGCCCGCGGTCGGCCAGCCTGGCGACCGTGTCGTACACCGACGACTCCCTGATCTGGAAGGCGCGGTCGTGGTGCCGCTGGCGCATCAGCACCCGCATCTCGTAGGGGTGCATGGGGCGCTCGGCCAGCAGGTTCAGCACGGACAGCGCCACGGGCGTGCGCGGCAGCGGCCGCGTGCGCTTGCTAGTCATTCCTGGTCGCCTTCCTGGTCACCTGGCAAAGACTATTGGCCGTGGCGCGCCGTTACCGAAAACGGACCTGACCGTACCCTTCTCGCGATAATCTGACCTTCGGGAGCGTCCTTGGCTCGCCAGGGAGGACGCTGCAGATGTCCCGTTTTCCGTGGGTAGCACCGCGCGGCCGCGTGCTGTCGTGGCGCTCGGCGGTCGCGGCTGGCGCACTGGTCGTCACAGGCGTTCTCATCGCGGTGCAGACCGGGGGCATCGGGCCCGCCGGAACGGACGCGGGATCCGCCCGCATGCTCAGGGCCGGGGCCGTCAGCGGACTCGGCGCCGGGTCTCCCGGCGGACTGAACGCGCACGCGCATGAGCCTGGCGCGGGCAGCTTCCCGCCGGTGACCGTCACCCCGTCGCGGCATGCCGCCACCGCGGCGCCGGCGTCCTCGTCCGCCCCGAGCCAGCGGGACCTGCCGTCCGCTTCGGCAGCCGGGTTCGCGCCGTACGTGGACACCACCGAGTACCCGCCCTACAACCTGGTCTCCACCGCGCGGCAGACGGGTGTGAAGCAGTTCAACCTGGCGTTCATCGTGTCAGGCGGCGGGTGCACGCCGGAATGGGGCGGGACGACCGCCATCGGCGACAATCCGGTCGCCGCCCAGATCGGCGCGCTGCGCGCCATCGGGAGCGACGTCCGGATTTCCTTCGGCGGCCAGGCCGGCGACGAGCTCGCGCTCACCTGCGCCACCGCCGCCCGGCTCGAGGCCGCCTACCAGCAGGTGATCTCCGGCTATGACGTGCACGAGGTCGACTTCGACATCGAGGGCGCGGCACTGGCCAACACCGCGGCCAACGCTCTCAGGGACCGAGCCCTGGCGGCGCTCCAGCAGCAGGACAACCTCCAGATATCGTTCACCGTGCCGGTGATCCCGTCCGGCCTCGATTCCGGCACCGTCGCCATGCTGGCCGGCGCGGTGCAGGCGGGCGTCCGGATCTCCGCGGTCGACATCATGACGATGGACTACGGCGACGGCGCCGCGCCCGATCCCGGCGGGATGATGGGCAGCTACGCGATCGCCGCCGCCACCGCCGCCGACGCCCAGCTCGCCAGCGTGCTGGGGATCAGTGACGCTGCGGCGTGGTCCAGGATCGCGGTCACCCCGATGATCGGCGTCAACGACATCACCGATGAGGTCTTCACGCTCGCCAATGCCCGGCAGCTCGAAGCGTTCGCCGCGAGCAAGCATCTCGCCTGGCTGTCGATGTGGTCGGCCGCCAGGGACACCGGATGTTCCGGCGGCGCGCACATGGCGGCGCAGCCGATGTGCAGCAGCATCGCTCAGTCGCCCGGCGCGTTCGCCACGGCGCTCGGCGCCTACTAGGCCGTGACGCGGCGCGCCACCGCCACCACCGTGCCGAGGATGGTGGCGTCGTCGGCGAGCAGCGGCACGTAGGCGGGATGGTGCGGGATCAGCCACGCGTGCCCGTCGCTCCGCTTGAACCTGCGCACGGTGGTCTCGCCGTCGATCATGGCGGCGACGATATCTCCGTCCGCCGCGTCCGCTTGCTGACGGACGACGAGCCAGTCGCCGTCGGCGATCGC
>DATBBI010000176.1:0-1668 GCA_036271115.1 Trebonia sp. | reverse complement strand
CGGTTCCGGCGCTACCTGGCGGAGCGCGAGGAGACCGGTGAGCTGGACATGCTCGGCGATCCCGAGGCGAGGGAAGATCAAGACATTTCCCCTGAACGTACGCTGGCTTCGACTCAGCGCAAGTTCGCGTACCCGCCGAATCTGGTCGTCGTCGACGGTGGCGCGGGCCAGGTCGCGGCGGCCGCGGGCGCGCTCGCCGAACTCGGCATCGACGACGTGGCCGTCTGCGGGCTGGCGAAGCGGCTGGAAGAGGTATGGCTGCCGGACCAGCAGCATCCGGTGATCCTGTCCCGCACGTCCGAGGGGCTGTACCTGCTGCAGCGGGTGCGGGACGAGGCGCACCGGTTCGCGATCACCTACCACCGGGCCAAGCGCGGGAAGGCCGCCACCGTCTCGGTACTGGACTCGGTGCCGGGCCTGGGCCCGGCCCGGCGGGCCGCGCTGCTGAAGAAGTTCGGGTCAGTGAAGGCGATCTCGGCGGCATCGGACGAGGAGATCGCCGGAGTGCCCGGCATAGGGCCGCGGCTCGCGGCCACCATCACGAGCGCCTTGCGGACTGAGGAGCCTGGTCCTTCCCGGAGGTTAGCCACATGACTGAACCTGCTAGCAACCGTGCGTCGCCCGGCATACCGGACATCGTCATCATCACCGGCATGTCCGGCGCCGGCCGTTCCACCGCGGCCAACGCGCTTGAGGACCTTGGCTGGTACGTGGTGGACAACCTGCCGCCCGCGCTGCTGCCCACGATGCTCGACCTCGCGGACCGGGCGTCCCTGCCCGGCGTCGCCGCGATCATCGACGCACGGTCGGCCGGGTTCTCCACGGACCTGAAGTCGGCGATCGCGGCGCTGGCGGCGCGCGGCGTGTCGCCGCAGGTGGTGTTCCTCGAGGCGTCCGAGAGGACGCTGGTGCAGCGGTTCGAGAACGTGCGGCGGCCGCACCCGATGCAGGACGCGGGCACGATCACCGAAGGCATCTCCGCCGAGCGCGACCTGCTGCGCGAGGTGCGCGGCGACTCCGACATCGTGCTCGACACGTCATCGCTGAACGTGCACCAGCTGCGCTCCCGGATGCACGCCTACTTCGCCGGGGACTCGGCGGGGACGCTGCGGCTGAACATCGTGTCGTTCGGCTTCAAGTACGGGGTGCCGGTGGACGCGGACCTGGTCGCCGACCTCCGGTTCCTGCCGAACCCGCACTGGGTGCCGTCGCTGCAGCCGCTGACCGGCCTGGACGCCGGGGTGCGCGACTACGTGCTCGCCCAGCAGGGGGCGGAGGAGTTCCTCGACGCGTACCTGAAAGTGCTCGAAGTGTCGCTTCCGGGGTTTGAACGCGAAGGCAAGAGGTATGTCACGCTGGCGGTTGGCTGCACGGGCGGCAAGCATCGCTCGGTCGCCATCGCCGAACAGATCGCGGCACGGCTCGGCGACCGCGATATCACGGTGTCGCACCGGGACCTGGGTCGGGAGTGATTTCTTGGGCTTGAAGGTCGTCGCCTTGGGCGGGGGGCATGGGCTGGCCGCGTCACTGGCCGCGCTGCGGCGGGTGACGCCGGACATCACGGCGATCGTGACGGTCGCGGACGACGGCGGGTCGTCCGGGCGGCTGCGCCGCGAGTTCGGCGTGCTGCCGCCTGGCGACCTGCGGATGGCGCTCGCGGCGCTGTGC
>DATBBI010000175.1:0-6786 GCA_036271115.1 Trebonia sp. | reverse complement strand
GCGACGACCTGACGCGGCTGTTCAGGGACCGGATCTACCCGGTCCTCACCCCGCTGGTGGTCGACCCGGCGCACCCGTTCCCCTTCATCTCCGGCCTGTCCCTCAACCTGGCCGTCATGCTCGCCGAGCCGGGCACCGGCGACACGATGTTCGCGCGGGTCAAGGTCCCGCCGAACCTGCCGCGTTTCCTCAATGTCACCGCGCGCCGGTTCGTGCCGATCGAGGACGTGATCGCGGCGCACCTGGACGACCTGTTCTCCGGCATGGACATCGTCGAGCACTACGCGTTCCGGGTGACCAGGGTCCGCGACCTCGAGGTCGACGAGGACCTCACGGAGAACCTGCTGCAGGCCATGGAGCGCGAGCTCGCCAAGCGCCGGTTCGAGCCGGCGGTGCGCCTCGAGGTCGAGGCGGACATGGCCGACGACGTGCTCTGCCGGCTGGCGAAGGAGCTGAGCGTCGACGAGGACGCTATCTTCAAGGTCAACGGCCCGCTCGACCTGGCGGGCCTGGACGTGATCGCCGACCTGCCGATCGGTCAGCTGCGCTATCCCGCGTTCGTCCCTTCGACGAAGGCGGTGCCGGCCGACGTGAGCATCTTCGCCACGCTCAACGAGCGCGACGTGCTCGTGCAGCATCCCTACGACTCGTTCACGACGACCGTGGAACGGCTGGTCGAGGAGGCCGCCGCCGACCCGCGGGTGCTGGCCATCAAGCAGACGCTGTACCGGACCGGCGAGGAGTCGCCGATCGTGGACGCGCTCATCGACGCGGCCGAGGCCGGCAAGCAGGTCGTGGTGGTGGTCGAGATCAAGGCCCGGTTCGACGAGCGCGCCAACATCATCTGGGCGCGCAAGCTCGAGGAAGCCGGCTGTCACGTCGTCTACGGCTTCGTCGGGATGAAGACGCACGCCAAGGTCATGCTGATCGTCCGCGAGGAAACGGATGGCTCGCTCAGGCGGTACTGCCACATCGGCACGGGCAACTACCATCCGGCGACCGCCCGGCTGTATGAGGACTACGGCCTGCTCACCGCCAACCGGGAGGTGGGCGAGGACGTCACCGACCTGTTCAACCACCTCACCGGGTACAGCAGGAAGATCGGCTACCGGCGGCTGCTCGTCGCGCCTGAGGCGCTGCGGGCCGGCATCGTGGGCAGGATCGGGCGGCAGGCGGCGCGGGCCCGGGCCGGCAAGCCCGCGAAGATCGCGTTCAAGTGCAACGCGCTCGTCGACGAAGTGGTGATCGACGCGCTGTACCGGGCCGCGCAGGCCGGCGTGACCGTCGACCTGTGGGTCCGGGGGATGTGCGCACTTCGACCCGGTGTGCCCGGTTTGTCCGATACCATCAGGGTGCGTAGCGTCCTGGGCAGGTTCCTCGAGCACTCGCGCATCTACGCGTTCGGCACCGGCGAGCCGGATCCTGACCCGCAGCCGGGGGAGGATCCGGAGGCCGGCAACGAGGTGTGGATCGGCAGCGCGGACATGATGCACCGTAATCTGGACCGCCGGGTCGAGGCCCTGGTCCAGGTGGCCGGCCCTGCGCACAGCGCGCGGTTGCGCTGGCTCATCGCCCAGGGCATGGACGAGGGCACGTCCTCGTGGTGGCTGGACAGCGATGGCAACTGGACCAGGCACGCGCGGGACGCCGCCGGCCAGCCGCTGCGCGATGTACAGGAGACCCTGATCAGAGAAAAAAGCCGAGGTCGCACTACTGATGGCTAACGATAAGCCGCCTGACAGCAAGGAAAGCAAGCTGATCCTGGCGGCCGGCGCGGTCGCCTGGCGGCCGGGCCGAGACGGGGGCGAGCCCGAAGTACTGCTCGTGCACCGTAAGAAGTACGACGACTGGTCGCTGCCCAAAGGCAAGACCGAGCCTGGCGAGCCGCTGCCGCTCACCGCGGTCCGTGAGGTCTTCGAAGAGGGCGGCGCGCGGCTGATCCTCGGCCGCCGGCTGACCTCGGTGCGGTACCAGGTGGGCGGCCGGCCCAAGCGGGTGCACTGGTGGGCGGCCCGGGTCTCGGGCATGGACGAGGCGGCGGTGCCGAACAGCGAGGTCGACGAGGTGATCTGGGCCGTCCGGCCGCACGCCGGTGAGCGTGCCAGCTACCCGCACGACGTGAGCGTGCTCGACGACTTCGCCAGCGGGCCTGCCGACACGGTGCCGCTTATCCTGCTGCGGCACGCCACGGCGGTGCCCCGCTCGAAGTGGAAGGGCGACGACGGCGCGCGGCCGCTGGACAGCAGCGGCCGCGCCCAGGCGGAACTGCTCGCGCCGCTGCTCGCGGCCTTCGCCCCGCGCGCCCAGGTGATCAGCTCCGCGGCCACCCGCTGCCTGGACAGTGTCGGTCCGTACGCGGAACTGACCGGCGCGCAGGTACGGGCAGAGCCGGCGCTGCAGGTCCGGTCATCAGGAACGGACCCGGCCGCCTCCGCGGCACTCATTGCCGAGACCATCGGCGCGGGCAAGCCCGCGGTGGTCTGCGCGCACCGCGAGAACGTGTCCCTGCTGCAGGCCGCGGCCGTCGGGGCGCTGGGGCCGCCCGACGGGACGCTCCTGGGGAAGGAATGGGCCGATGAGCTGCCGACGGCGGGCTTCTGGGTGCTGCACGTAACCCCGCCGCCGCCCGCGCCGTCGCCGCCCGCGCCGCGGCCCCGGTGGTGGTGGCGCCGACGCACCAGCGGTGACGACGCTGCCGGCTCCGGCGGCGGCGCGCTGGTCGCCGCCGACCGTTACGACCTGTCGGACGCCTGAGGCTCGGCCTTCTCCCCGGTGCCGCCGGCGGCGGCCCGCCGCTTGCGGGCGGCCCGCACCCGCAGCCCGATCCAGACGGCTACCGCCACCGCCACCGCGATCAGCGCGTAGTAGGAGTACCGGGTGAGGTAGTTGTAGATCGTGGTGATGTGCTGGCCGGCGAAGTAGCCGATGCTCACCCAGGTGCCTACCCACAGCGCGGCACCGAGCATGTTGAACACCAGGAAGCGCAGCCAGTGCATCTTCGCGATCCCGGCGATGATCCCGTTGGCCTGGCGCAGCCCCTCGACGAACCGGGCGATGACGATGATCTTCCCGCCGTGGCGATGGAAGAAATCCTCCGCCTTGTCCAGCCGTTCCTCGGTGATGAACACGTACTTGCCCCAGCGCAGCACGAGGGCCCGCCCGCCGAAGCGGCCGATCGCGTAGCCGATGTTGTCGCCGGCGATGGCAGCGATGAAACCGACGCAGCCGACGGCCACGACGTTGAGCTTGCCCGCCCCCGCGTAGACGGCGCCGGCGATCAGCACGGTCTCGCCGGGCACCGGGACGCCGAAGTCCTCGAGGAGCACGAGGACCAGGATCGCCCAGAGGCCATAGTGGTTCAGCGGCGGCGCCAGGGAGTTGAGGAAGCCTGGCAGTGTCGGCGTCGGCCCGTTCGCGAGCAGCGCGGCGGACGCGGCGATCGCCAGTCGTCCGGTCACCGTTCCTCCCCGTCAGCCCGCGTCGTTGCGGGCCACACTACCCGCAGCGCCTCCCGCTCACGAGGGCCCGGCCGGCTCCGGCCTCAGGCAGGCTCGTCGGGCTGGTCGGACTGCGCCGCGCGGAACGCGGCCGCGAGCGGCCCGGCGGTCAGCTCCACCTGCCAGGGCCTGGCGCCGTACCCGGCCAGCGCGGCGGCGACCGCCTCCGGCGTGGCCGGCTGCGGCGGTTCCCAGGTGATCCGGCGGACCGTGTCGGGTGCGAGCAGGTTCTCCGTGGGCAGCCGGTGCGCCTCGGCGACCGCGGTGATCGCCTCCCGCGCGGCGGCCAGCCGCGCGGCGGCGTCCGGGTCGCGCTCGGACCAGCGGTGCGCGGGAGGCGGCCCCGGGATCGTCGCTGGGCCCGTGACCTCGGGCAGCTCGTCGTCGCCGAGCTCGCGGGCGCGGAGCACCGCGGCGAGCCAGCGCGCCGCGTGCCTGCGCGCGTTCCGCGCGCGGAATCCGCCGATCCTGTCGAGCTGCGGCCGGGTGAGGGGCGGCTGGCCTGTCACCGGCAGCCGGGCCGCGTCGATGATCGCCTGGTCGGCCAGCACCCGGCGCGGCGACAGGTCGGCGTCCCTCGCGATCTCGTCCCTGGCATTCCATAGCTCGCGGACGACGGCGAGCCCGCGCTTGGTCCGCACCCGGTGAATGCCCGAGGTGCGCCGCCACGGGTCGGCCCGGGGGTGCGGGGGCGGTGCCGCCGCCTCCGCGGCGAACTCCTGCCTGGCCCACTCTGTTTTTTCCTGCTCCGCGAGCTGCGCCGCCAGCGCGTCCCGCAGGTCCGTGAGCACCTCCACGTCGAGCGCCGCGTACTTGAGCATCTCCGCCGACAGCGGCCGGACCGACCAGTCGGCGGCCGAATGTTCCTTGGCCAGCCGGTAGCCGAGCACTTCCTCGAGCATCGTGCCCAGCGCCACCCGCGGGTAGCCGAGCAGCCGCCCGGCCAGCTCGGTGTCGAACACCAGCCGTGGCCGGTACCCCACCTCGGCCAGGCAGGGCAGGTCCTGCGGCGCGGCGTGCAGCACCGCCTCGACGCCGGTGAGCGCGGCATCGACGGTGCTGAGGTCCGGGCAGGCGACCGGGTCGATCAGCATGGTCCCGGCGCCTTCCCTGCGCAGCTGCACCAGGTAGGCGCGCTGCCCGTACCGGTAGCCGGAGGCCCGTTCCGCGTCCACGGCGACCGGACCGGTGCCGGCCGCGAGCCGCCGCACGGCTTCGGCCAGCGCGTCAGGCGCGGCGATCACTGGCGGCAGCCCGTCGCGCGGCTCGGTGAGGTCGACGACCTCCGGCCCGCTGACCTGCTCCGCCACCGTTTCCGTCAGCGGGGCATCGGTGACCCCGGACTCAGAGTCCTCGGGCAGCGGTACCCCGGCCGGTTCCTCGCCGGCCGTCACCGGCGACGCCGCCCGCCGGGCCGCAGCGCCCTGGTGCCCGGCGGCTGCGCCGGCAGGCCGGCGGCGGCGGCGATCAGGTCGCACCAGGCGGCGACGTCGCCGCCGAAGTCATCGTCACCCGGGCACCAGGAGGCGCGCAGCTCGAACCCGGTCGCCGGCGGCTCGCCGTCCTTGACGCCGAAGCCCTCCGTGATCACCCGGGTCACCGTCCCGCTGGGCGCGGAGTAGCCCGGCGCGTGCAGGTCGAGCGCCTCCGTCAGCCAGCTCCAGCCGACCTCGCCGAGCAGCGGGTCGGCGGCCATCTCCTCCTCCACGTCGGCGTGCACCTGCGCCACCACGCGGAACGATCCCGTCCAGCCCTCCTGGCCATCGGGGTCGTAGAGCAGCACGATCCGGCCGGTGCCCGCCTCCACGCCGTCCCTGAACGCGGTGGCGGCCATCGCCGCCGCGTAGGGGGCGAGCCGCCGCGGCGCCGGGTGATCCTCGAACGTGATGTCATCCCGCACCTCGGCGACCGCGTCGCGGCCTGCCTCGAACGCCGCCACCGCGGCGGAAAAAACGGCTTCGCTGGCCGTCGCAGGCGCCTGCCCGCTCGCCGTCGCCGGCGCGGGCCCATCCGCCAACCTCATGGCCCGAGCGTACGTCGTTGCTGGCCCTGGCTGTAACGCGGCACGGACGGGCCGGTACTCGGCTGTGGCCTCGCCGCCCACGGTGCCCATGATGACCGCGGCGCCGCACCCGGTGCACATGAACTCGGGGCAGTCGCCGCCGTCCGCGTCCGGGCAGTCAGCAGGATGGATCTGCTCGAAAGGCTCGTCGCCACCACATCCGGGACAATTTCCAAGCGGCTGGCTCATCGCTGCGTCCCTTTCACGTCGACCCGAGATGGCGAGACTCGTCCCGATCTTGGCATGTACGACGGAGTTTCCGGGGGATATCGGGCGGCGTGTCGCCGGGCTGGCGAGGCGCCGGTCCGCGGGCCCGGCGGCCTGTGAGAAAATCCCGTGGTGACCCAGCCCCAGACCACCTCGCCCTTCATCCGCGCCTGCCGGGGTGAGCCGGTGCCGTACACCCCGGTCTGGTTCATGCGCCAGGCGGGCCGCTCGCTGCCCGAGTACCGCCGGGTCCGCGAGGGCGTCCCGATGCTGGAATCCTGCACCCGCCCCGAGCTGATCACGGAGATCACCCTGCAGCCGCTGCGCCGGTACGACGTGGACGCGGCGATCCTGTTCAGCGACATCGTGGTCCCGCTGCGCGCGGTGGGCGTCGACGTGGACATCAAGCCCGGCGTCGGCCCGGTGGTCGGCCAGCCGTTCCGCGAGCCTGGCGACGTGTCCCGGCTGCGCCCGCTCGAGCCCGGCGACGTGCCCTACATCACCGCGGCGGTGCGGTCCCTGACCGCCGAGCTCGGCCCGCGGCCGCTGATCGGCTTCGCCGGCGGCCCGTTCACGCTGGCGTCCTACCTGATCGAGGGCGGGCCGTCGAAGAACCACGACCGCACCAAGGCCATGATGTACGGCGACCCCGGGCTGTGGCACGCGCTGCTCGGGCGGCTCGCCGACATCGCGATCTCGTTCCTGCGGGTGCAGGTCGCAGCCGGTGCGTCGGCCGTGCAGCTGTTCGACTCCTGGGCGGGCGCGGTCAGCCCGGCGGACTACCGGCGGTCGATCCTGCCGCACACGTCGCGGATCTTCGCCGCGCTCGCGCCGTCGGGAGTGCCGCGGATCCACTTCGGCGTCGGCACGGGGGAACTGCTCGGCCTGCTCGGCGAGGCGGGCGCGGATGTGGTCGGCGTGGACTGGCGTGTCCCGCTCGACGAGGCGGCCCGCCGGGTGCGGCCGGGCACGGCGCTGCAGGGCAACCTGGACCCCGCCGTGCTGCTGGCGCCCTGGGAC
>DATBBI010000174.1:0-4609 GCA_036271115.1 Trebonia sp. | reverse complement strand
GGTCGTGATCCTGTCGCAGTACGCCGACGAGTCCTACGCGTTCGAGCTATTCAAGAACGGCACCGCGGGCCTGGCCTACCTGCTCAAGGACCGCGTCGGTGACCTGCAGCAGCTGCTGGCGGCGCTGCGCGAGGTGACGAGCGGTGGCTCGGTGATCGACCCGCAGGTGGTCGACGCGCTGGTCAGCCGCCGGGCGCGGCTGCGCGAGTCGCCGCTGGCCCGGCTCACCCCGCGGGAACTCGACGTGCTGCGCGAAATGGCGCAGGGCCGCGGGAACGCCGGGATAGCCGCGGAACTGTCCTTGTCGGAGTCGTCAGTGGAGAAGTACGTTAACGCGATCTTCGCCAAGCTCGACCTGGCCAGTGAGCAGCTCGTGCACCGGCGGGTCGCCGCGGTGCTGGCCTTCCTCAGGGACGCGGGCCTGCGCTCGGCCAGTTAGCTGTCGTAGTCCACGATGAGCGAATCGCTCGCGGGGAGGGACTGGCACGTGAGGACGTAACCCGCCGCCAGTTCGGAATCCTCGAGGGCGAAGTTGCGGCGCATCGTCACCTTTCCCTCGCGCAACACGGCGCGGCAGGTGCCGCAGACGCCGCCCTTGCAGGCGAACGGGAGGTCGGCGCGGGCGCGCTGGGCACCGTCCAGGACCGGGGTGCCCGGCGGAATCGTGACCGTCGTGGCGCGGCCATCGAGAATGACCGTGACCTCGGCGCCGGGACCGGCGACCTCCACGTGGTGATGCTCAGGCGGCGGCTCTTCCTCGACGTAGAACAGCTCCCGGTGCACGCGCTCACGCGGTACGCCGAACGAGCTCAGGACCTCCATCGCGCCGGTCACCATGCCGAACGGGCCGCACAGCCACCAGCCGGAGACGGCCGGCACGTCCACGAGAACCGGCAGCAAGTTACGGAGCTTCGCTTCGTCCAGGCGGCCGGTGAACAGGTCGACCTCCTGCGCCTCCCGCGACAGCACATGAACCAGCCGCATCCGGGTCGGGTAGGCGTCCTTGAGGTCTGCCACCTCGTCGGCGAACATCACCGTGTCGGCGCGGCGGTTGCCGTACAGCAGGGTGACCTCGGACCCGGCCGCCAGCAGCGCCGCCGCGATCGACAGCACCGGCGTGATGCCGGAACCGGCCGCGATCAGCACGTGCCGCCCGCGCACCGCGAGGTCCGGGGTGAACGCGCCGGACGGCGGCTGGACCTCGATCGTGTCGCCGGGCCTGGTGCCGCGCACCAGCCAGCCGGACACGCACCCGTCCGGCACTTCGCGCACGCCGATCCGCGGCGCGCGGCCAGGTGGGACGCAGATCGAGTAGGACCGGCGTTCGTCGCCGCGGCGGACCGTCAGCGACTGGCCCGGGCGGAACGCGAACGTCTCGCGCAGGTCCGGCGGGACGGCGAACGTCAGCGCGGCGGCGTCCGCCGTCAGCCGGTCGACCGCCGCCACCGTCAGCGGGTAGAACACCGCGGGCGGCACGCTCAGTGCTCCTTCACGCGCTCGAATGGCTCCTTGCACAGCTGGCACTGGTAGAGCGCCTTGCACGCGGTGCCGCTGAACCGGGAGAGTTCGCGCGTGTCCCGTGACCCGCAGCGCGGGCACGGCACCGCGAGCGGCACGAGAACAGGGCCGCTTCTCACGCCCGGCGGGGCGATGCCCGCCTCCGCCAGCTTCCTGCGGCCATCGGGGGTGATCCAGTCGGTCGTCCAGGGAGGCGACAGCTCGGTGCGGATCGCCACGTCACGGAACCCGGCCCGCTCCAGGCGGCGGCGCAGGTCGGCGGCGATCTGGGCCATCGCGGGGCAGCCGGAGTACGTCGGCGTGATCGTGACCGTCACCGCCCCGTCCGCCTCCCGCACGTCCCGCAAGATGCCAAGGTCCGCGATGGTGAGGGCCGGAAATTCAGGATCCGGAACGGACCCGGCCGTCTCCCTGGCGCTCACCATGTCGCCTCCGGGTTGGCACGCGCGACGCTTTGCAGCTCGGCGAGGATGTAGCCCATCGCCTCGGTGTGCGTGCCGTCGCGGCCCGTCTTGCCCGCGACCGGGGCCAGCGGCGGCGCCGACGGGCGGATGAGGGTGGCCTCGGCGAAGACACCATCGAGGTAGGCGGCCGTGTCGGCGTCGAGGTCGAGTTCGCCGGTGTAGGGCCAGAGGGCGTCCAGTGCCGCCTGCGCCTTCGCGTGTGAGTAGTCCGTGCCGTCGCCGAGGCGGATGACCCAGGCGGCGGCGTAGTCGCGGTGGTAGGTCAGCTCCTTGACGGCTTTGGCTGCGATCGCGGCGAGCACCGGGTCCTGGCGGGGGTCGGTGGCAGACTCAGCCGTCAGGCGGTCGAACAGGGCCAGCCGCCAGGCGGAGAACACCAGCAGGCGGGCGGTCAGCTCGGCGAAGTCGGCGTCGGCGCGCTCCACCAGGCGGACGTTGCGGAACTCGCGCTCGTCGCGGAAGAACGCGAGTTGGTCCTCGTCCCTGTTCTTGCCTTCGGCCTGGCCGGCGCGGGTCAGCAGCAGCCGGGCCTGGCCGAGGAGGTCGAGCGCGATGTTGGCGAGGGCGGTCTCCTCTTCGAGTTCCGGCGCCCGGGTGACCCACTGCTGGAGCCGGTGGCTGTAGATGAGGGCGTCGTCGCCGAGCGCGAGGCAGCGCTCGGCGAGGGCGGCCGGGTCCACGCCTGGCGGGACGGCTTCGCCGAGCCCCGCCAGCGGGTCGGCGAAGCCGGTGCCGAAGGCCCAGCGGTGATCGTCTTCCGTGACATCAGCCAGGGACAGGTAGGCGTCGAACTCGCTCTCGTCGTCGCTCATATGTGCGGCACGTCTTCCGGGATCTGGTAGAACGTCGGGTGGCGGTACACCTTGTCGCCGGCCGGGGCGAAGAACGGGTCCTTCTCGTCCGGGCTGGACGCGGTGATCGCGTCGGCGGGGACCACCCAGATACTGACCGCCTCGTTCCGCCGGGTGTACAGGTCACGGGCGTGCCGCAGCGCCATCTCCGGGTCGGCGGCGTGCAGCGACCCGACGTGCACGTGGTTCAGGCCGCGCTTGCCGCGCAGGAACACCTCGTACAGCGGCCAGCCAGTGCTCGGCGGCTCAGTGATGGGCGGCCCAGTGTTTGGCGGCTCAGTGTTTGGCGGCATACGCCATCGCCGCCTCTCGTACCCAGGAACCCGCGTCGTGGGCCGCCCGCCGCCGGGCGATCCTGTCGGCGTTGCACGGGCCCGCGCCGCCGACGACCGCCGTGAACTCGGCCCAGTCGACCTCGCCGAAGTCGTAGTGGCCGCGGGAGGAGTTCCAGCGGAGCTTGTCGTCCGGCAGCGTGACGCCCAGCCGTTCCGCCTGCGGGACCGTCATGTCGACGAACCGCTGGCGCAGGTCGTCGTTGGTGTTCCGCTTGATGCCCCAGGCCATCGAGCGCTCGGTGTTCGGGGACTGCGCGTCCGGCGGGCCGAACATCATCAGCGATGGCCACCAGAAGCGGTTCACCGACTCCTGGACCATGGCCTTTTGCGCGTCGCTGCCGCGTATCATCGTGAGCAGCAGCTCGTAGCCCTGGCGCTGGTGGAACGACTCCTCCTTGCAGATCCGGACCATCGCGCGGGCGTACGGCCCGTACGACGACCGGCACAGCGGCACCTGGTTGCAGATCGCGGCGCCGTCGACCAGCCAGCCGATCACGCCGACGTCCGCGTAGCTGAGCGTCGGGTAGTTGAAGATGGACGAGTACTTCTGCCTGCCGTCGATGAGCCGCTCGGTCAGATCGGCGCGGTCGGCGCCGAGGGTTTCCGCCGCGGCGTACAGGTACATGCCGTGCCCGGCCTCGTCCTGCACCTTGGCGAGCAGGATCGCCTTGCGGCGCAGGCTCGGGGCGCGGGTGATCCAGTTGCCCTCCGGCTGCATCCCGATGATCTCCGAGTGCGCGTGCTGCGCGATTTGCCTGATCATCGTCTTGCGGTAGCCGTCAGGCATCCAGTCCCGTGGCTCGATCCTGTCTTGGCGAGCTATCGTCGCCTCGAAGTGCTCGCTCAGTTGCGTCTCGCTGAGCTCCATACCACAATAATGACCGAACGTTCGGTCAGTAATCAAGTTGGGTGGTGACCGCCGTGGCGGGTGCGTTCAGGGTGGAGGACGACGACGAGCCAGGTGCGATGCCGGCTGGAGTCGAGGAACTGCGGGCGCGGCAGATCGTGCGGCTGCGCGCGACGATGCGGCATGTGTATGCCAACGTGCCGTTCTACCGGGACATGCTCGACGCGGCCGGCCTGCGGCCGGACGACTTCCACGAGTTCTCCGACCTCGCCAAGCTGCCGCTGACCAGCAAGGACGACCTGCGCGCCAACTACCCGTTCGGGCTGCTCGCGGTCGACGAGGACCAGATCGCGCGGATCCATGCCTCCAGCGGGACCACCGGGACGCCCACCGTGGTCGCCTACACCAGGCACGACCTGGACATCTGGGCTTCGGTCGTGGCGCGGTCCATCAGGGCGGCCGGCGGGCGGCCCGGCGACACGGTGCACATCGCCTACGGGTACGGGCTGTTCACCGGCGGGCTCGGCGCGCACTACGGGGCGGAGAGACTCGGCTGCACGGTGATCCCGGCCTCGGGCGGGATGACCGCACGCC
>DATBBI010000173.1:0-6331 GCA_036271115.1 Trebonia sp. | reverse complement strand
ACGGTCACGTCGTCGGCGTCCACCACGATGCCCGGCTTGGTGATCAGCGTGATGTGCCCGCTGCGGACGTCGGCGTCGATATGCAGCGAACGCTGCATGATCACGGCCTCCGTGAAGTCCAGCGTGATGTGGCCGCTGGATACCTTCAGGTCCATCCGGTTCGGGACGACCCAGCGCCCGCGGCGCTCCGCCTGACCGCTCGAGCAGTGCAGCCGGATCAGGTCCTTCGGGGCGGAGGGGGCCGCCGCGGGCGACAGGGACGCCGGCGTCACGGCCGTCCCGGCGGCGGGCAGGTCGGCGACGAGCGCAGCCAGCTCGGCGTACGTCCGTGCGGTCAGCGCCAGTTCCAGCCGTTCGTCCAGCTCCTCAGGGGACAGCCGTCCGTCGCCAGCGGCCACCCGGAGCTGCTCGACCACCAGGTCACGATCGGCGTGCGACGCGCGCAGCGTGCCAGGGACGCTGGGGGCGTTCTGCGCGGCAAGGTCAGCCGCCGGGACGATGCCGCCGTCGCTCGGTTGGGGATCCGCCATGGGACAAACTGTAGGACACCGGATTGCCGCCCGCTACGGGCGCCAGCATGGGCGCCGGCGTGGACGCCGGGCTACCCCGCGGCCCGCGCCAGCCGCGGCCGCGCGGCGCGCTTGACCGGCCGCGCGGCGGCGAGCATCTCGCCCACCGGCTTCTCGGTCACCATCGCCCCGAACGCGTCGGCGTCCATCGTGACGCGCCGCGGCAGGTCCTCGCCCGGCAGGTACAGGTCGAGCACGGCCACTCGCAGCGTGTCCTTCTCCAGGCCGAGCGCCTCGTCCGCGAGTGCCTCGATCTCCACAGGCCCGTCGCCGAGGTCGGGGTGCTCGTGGATCACGATGCGCGCCAGCGCGTCCTCTCGCATGATGAGCTGGCCGCTCAGATCGCTGAACCGGACAGTCTTCTGACCCATGATTCGACCCCTCTTTCTAGACCACTCGCGTCGGGGTCAACATTGCCGGAAACCTGTTCGTTTGTCAAACGCCTGTTCCCATAGCGGACCACTATACGAAACTACTCTCGACAGCGCCGCGAGCGACTACCACTGCTGTTTCCGCTCGGTGAAGCTGAACCAGTTTCCCGAGTCGTCACGCAGGATCGCCTCGATCCCGTAGGGCCGCTCGGCGGGCGGTGAGGTGAACTCGACGCCGCGCTTCACCAGCACCTCGTAGTCACCGCGGCAGTCGGACGTCGCCATGACGCCGGGGGACAGCGCGCCCTTCGCCACCAGGCCGCGGACCTCGGCCGCGGTCTGCTCGTCGAGCATGGAATGCGACGGGTCCATGAGCAGGAAGTGCTGGCCGGTGTTTCCCGGCGGCTGCACGGTGAGCCAGCGCATGCCGTTGTCGAGCTTGATGTCGGTGGTGAGCTCGAAGCCCAGTTTCTCCGTGTAGAACTCCTTGGCCGAGTCCTGGTCGAGCACCCAGACCGACACGATGTCTATTCCGTTGATCATGCGCCCGACGGTACGCCGCCGGCCCGGCCGGCGGCTTCTCCGGAAGTGCGGTCTTGCCGGGTCGCGGGCGCAGCCGCGGGGACGTCCGGCAGCCCCGTCTCCCACATGAGCGCGAAACAGCCGGGTATCGGCGCGGGACCGCCCCGCGCCGCGGCCTCCGCGCGATACCGCGTCGGGGACATGCCGGTCAGCTCGCTGAACCGGCTGCTGAACGTCCCCACGCTGGTGAAGCCGACGAGATGGCAGATCTCGGTCACGGTCAGGTTCGCGGAACGCAGCAGTTCGCGCGCCCGTTCCACCCGCCGCCGCGTCCGGTACCGCCCGGGGGTATCCCCGTACGCCGCGCGGAAGGCGCGGATGAAGTGCTCCCGCGAGTACCCCGCGTCGCTGGCCAGCGCCGCGATCGCGATCTCCTCGCAGTAGTCCCTGTCGATCCTGTCCCGCGCCCTCCGCAGCATCCGCAGCGAGCTGACGTCGGCCTTCCGGTAGGTCACAAGCCGGAGCCTAACCCGAACGTCAGGCGTCGCGGCGGACCAGGAGCCAGCCGCCGGCGGCGAGCAGCACCGCCGGGTACAGCGCCACGATGCCGAGTTCCAGCCACGGCGACCAGGCGAACCCCGCCACGGGCTTGACCGCCGCGAGCGAGTTTCCCGCGATCAGTTCCGGCATGAACTTCCCGGTCGCGCGGGACGCCGCGCCGGTGATGAGCGGGAGCACGAACAGGCCGCCGACGAGCACGCCGACCGCGGCCGCGCCGTGCCGGAGGATCGCGCCGGTGCCGAGCCCGGCCAGCCCCGTCAGGGCCAGGTAGGCGCCGGTCATCAGGACCGCGCGCAGCACCGCGGGATCGCCGAGGGACGGGTGCGGCACCGATGATCGCAGCGCGGCGATCCCGCCGAGGAACGACGCGACGACGGTGATCTCCCCGGCGACCAGGCAGACCGCGCCGAAGACAACAGCCTTGGCGGCCAGCACCAGCCCCCGCCGCGGCACCGCGGCGAACGTGACCCGGACCAGGCCGGAGGAGTACTCGCTGGTCATGGCCAGCACGCCGAGCACGCCGGTGACCACCTGGCCGACGAGGACGCCAGCCAGCACGTTGCTGGTCGGGTCGCCGGTCACGCTGCGCGTGTTGTAGCCGGCGACCACGCCGAGGGCGACGGTCGCGGCCATCCCGCCCGCCAGCACCCACCGCGTCGAGCGCAGCGACCGCAGCTTGATCCATTCCATCCGGGCGGCCTCCCGGAATCCGTAGCGCGTGTCCACTGAAATCACCGGATCCCTTCCGTGAGCCCGAAGAACCCTTCTTCGAGCGACCCGCCGCCCCGCGCCGTCAGCGCGCCGACCGTCGTGTCCGCGAGCAGCCGGCCGCCGCCGATCACCAGCAGCCGGTCGGCGGTCAGCGCCATCTCGCTGATCAGGTGGCTGGAGACGAACACGGTCCGGCCCTGCGCGGCCAGCGACCTGATCAGGTCCCTGATCCAGCGCACCCCCGCCGGGTCCAGCCCGTTGACCGGCTCGTCGAGCAGCAGCACACCCGGGTCGCCGAGCAGCGCTGCCGCGATGCCGAGCCGTTGCGCCATCCCCAGCGAGAACCCGCCGGCCCGGCGGCCGGCGGCGTCCGCGAGGCCCACCTGCGCAAGCACCTCCTCGACGCGCCGGCTCGGCAGCGCCGACGCCGCCGCGAGCGCGAGCAGGTGTGCGCGGGCCGTCCGGCCCGGGTGGAAGGCGCGCGCCTCGAGCACCGCGCCGACCGACCGCAGCGGCCAGCGCAGCGCCGTGTACGGCGCCCCGTCGATCAGCGCCGAGCCCCGCGCCGGCGCGTCGAGCCCGAGCAGCAGGCGCATGGTGGTGGATTTCCCCGAGCCGTTGGGCCCGAGGAACCCGGTCACGCATCCCGGGTGGATGTCGAAGGACAGGTCGTCCACGGCCAGCGTGCCGCCGTAGCTCTTGGTGAGTCCGCGTACTGAGATCATGGTCGCGACGCTACGAACGCCGGCACCGGACAGGCATCGCCATGCGGAGCCAACTCCGGCGGCCCGCGTCGTACCCCGGTATGACACCGCGGGCGGGACGACGCCGCCCGCGGCGCGCGCCTACGCTGAACAACGTGAACGCGCTGGCCCAGGTAATCGCCGGCCGCGACGCCGCGCCAGCATGGCGGTCCGGCGCGACCCGCCGGCTGGCGTACGCGTGTGCCGCGGCCGGCTGGGCGCTGCTCGCGGTCATCGCGATCGCCGAGGTGGCGGCCGGCATCCGCGGCCCGCACGGCCCGCACGGGACTGACCCGGCCGGCTGGCTGGCCGGCACGCTCGTGGTCGCCGCCGCCCTGCTGCTCACCCCGCGCTTCCCGCTGACGGCCTGGCGGCTGGCCTGGCTCGCCGTCCTGGTCGCCCCGCTGATCCCCGGCCAGAACCGGGTCGACACGGGCTACTACACCATCCTGGCGATCGTCTACGTCGTCGCCGCGCTCCGCTACGGTCCGCCGCGGCTGTGGTGGCTGGCCATCCTCACCCTGATCCCCGTCTGGCTGTGGACCGGGCCCGACTGGACGTACCCGATCCGGCTCACCATCGCCCTGGCGGTGCTGACCGCCGCCCTCTACGGCATCCGCGCCTGGGGGCGCGACCGGCAGCGGCTCGCCGCGCAGACCCAGCAGACCCGGCACCAGCGCGAGCGGAACGCCGTGCTCGAAGAGCGGGCGCGCATCGCACGCGAACTGCACGACGTCGTCGCGCACCACATGTCGATGATCGCGGTACAGGCGGAGACCGCGCCGTACCGGCTGGCGGCGAAGCCCGGCGCGACAACCCTGCCCGAGCCGGTCAGCGAGGAGTTCGCCGCGCTCGGCCAGGCGGCTCGCGAGGCCCTGATCGAGATGCGCCGCCTCCTCGGCGTGCTGCGCACCCCTGATAACAGCAAGAAGCGCGGCAGCGCCCCGACCACCGCCGGGACCGAGGCCCCAGCCGAGGCAGCGGCCGAAAACCAGGCCGAGACCCAGGCCGCAGCCGCGGCCGAAACCGCCGCGCTCGCCCCCCAGCCGCGCCTCGACGACGTCCCGGAACTCGTCGCCACCGCCCGCCGCGCGGGCGCCGCCGTCACCCTCCAGATGCCCGGTGACGGCGAGCATTTGCCGGCCAGCGTCGGGCTGACCGCGTACCGGATCGTGCAGGAGTCGCTGTCCAACGCGGCACGGCATGCCCCGGGTGCGCGGATCAGCGTGACTGTCGACGAGTCGCCACCGTACGTTCGGATCACTGTGTCGAACGAGCCGCCGGCGACCGGCCAGCCGCACGCGGACGGAACCACGCAGCCCGGGCACGGCCTCGCGGGGATGCGCGAGCGGGTCACACTGCTCGGCGGGCAGCTGCGGGCCGGTCCCGAGCCCGACGGCGGCTTCGCCGTCCGCGCCGTCCTCCCGATGAACGACACCGCCGGCCCAGAGGCGCCATGATCAGCTGCCTCATCGCCGACGACCAGGCGATGGTCCGGGAGGGGTTCGGCGCGCTGCTCGCCGCCCAGCCGGGCATCGCCGTCGCCGGCCTGGCCGCGGACGGCGCCGAGGCCGTCAGGCTGGCGAGGCAGACCAGGCCTGACGTGGTGCTGATGGACGTTCGCATGCCGGTGCTTGACGGCCTGCAGGCGACCCGTGAGCTGCTGAGCGACCCCAGCGATCACAGCGACGCCCCCAGAGTCCTCATGCTCACCACCTTCGACCTCGACGAGTACGTGTACGAGGCGTTGCGCGCCGGCGCGAGCGGGTTCCTGCTCAAGGACGCCCCGGCGGCCGAGCTGGTGCACGCGGTCCGGGTGGTCGCCGCGGGCGACGCGCTGCTCGCCCCCTCGGTGACCAGGCGGCTGATCGCGGACTTCACCAAGCGCCCCCGTGCCCGCGCGACCGCGCCCGTCGGCCCGCCGCACAGCCCGCTCACCCCGCGCGAAGAAGAAGTGCTGACACTCATCGCCCGCGGCCTGTCCAACGCGGAGATCAGTGACACCCTGGTCATCGCGGAACAGACCACCAAGACCCACGTCGGAAGAATCCTCATGAAGCTCCAGTTGCGCGACCGAGCGCAGGCCGTGGTGTTCGCCTACGAGTCCGGCCTGGTCACCCCGGGAGAATGAGCGCATGCGAGACGACGCGCCGTCCCAGACCGCCCGCGGCGTGGCCGCGCACCGGCTCCGCTATGAGCGGCTGGAGGCGCCGTACGGCGATCCCGCCGCCGACGAGGCGCTGGCCCGCGACGTGGCCGACGGCCTGGTGCGCGGGCCGGGCAGCCCGCGGCACGAGTACCTCCGCGCCAGGACCGCGTTCTTCGACCGGGTGGTGGTCAACTCCCTTGACCGCCGGGTCAGGCAGGTGGTCGTGGGCGCCGCCGGGTACGACGGCCGGGCGTTCCGGTACGCGAAACCGGGCGTGCGCTGGTTCGAGGTCGATCACCCCGCGACGCAGGCCGACAAGCTGGCCAGGATTGCCAGGCTCGGCCTCGACACCAGCCGCATCGCGTTCGTCACCGCCGACTTCGCGGCGGACCCGGTAGCGGACCTGCTGTTCGCGGCGGGCCTGGACACCAGCCGCGCGGCGCTGTTCCTGCTCGAGGGCGTGGCCGCCTACCTGGAGCAGCCGGTGCTCGAGCGGGTGCTGGGGGAGTTCCGTTCGGTGACGGTGGCCGGCAGCCCGCTGGCGATCAGCGTGTCGGCGGACAACGCGCCGTCCGCCGAGCGCGAGCGGTTCAAGGCCGCGGTGGCGGCGGTGGGCGAGCCGGTGCGGAGCACGCTGTCGCCGGCGGCGGCCCGCGAGCTGCTGGCCGTCGCCGGCTGGCAGGTGCCCGAGGAGGGCCGCGACCG
>DATBBI010000172.1:0-3539 GCA_036271115.1 Trebonia sp. | reverse complement strand
AGGTCGCGGACCAAGGCGGGGTCGAGGGGGCCGAGGCCGTGCGCGGCGCCGGGCCGGCCGGCCAGCCCGAGCAGGGTGGCCAGCGGCAGGGTGAGGTTAGCCCGCGCGGTCAGCGCCGGGAGAACCGGAGCCGGCGCGGGGACGCCGGGCCTGCCACCGCCTAGGTCGCCGGTGGTGCTGCCGTCACCGGCCTTGCCGCCGACGCTGTCCACACCGCCAGTGCTGCTGGTGGAAACGTCACCGGCCCCGGTGTCGCGGCCACCATCGCCGGCGTGAACGCTGCCGTCATCGTCCGGACGGGTGCCGCCCGGGCCGACCCCTGCACTGTCGCTGGTGCTGCCGTCACCGTCTCGGTCACTCGTGCTGCCCGCACCACCGCCGTCGGCGCCGGCCAGCGCGGCTTGCGCGGCGCGGTCGCAGGCGATGCGGGCTTGGAGGGTGATGCCGTTGAGGAGGTCCAGGAACGCCAGCACCCGCAGCTGGTCCATCCGCGCGCCGGGCCGGAGCTTCGCGCTCTTGTACGCCGTGGCGCGGTCGTTGATCGCGTCGTTGGCCGCCAAGGCGGCGTCGGTGGGCAGGCCGAACGCGGCCAGCGCGCACGCGCCGCCGTTGTCCCGCCAGAACCGCACCCGGGCCTCCTCCCGCTCCGCATACTGGCGCCGCTTAGCCGCTCCGTCCGGGTCGACAGTGACGACTGCGTGGGCGGCGAGGCGGCCCAGCTGCGCCGGGGTCTGCCCGTCCAGCCGGTCGAGGATCAGCTTCTCCGCGTGCGCGGCGTGCTCGTCGTCCAGCACTTTCAGCTCATCGGAGATGATCCGGGCCTTCAGCGGGCTCAGGGTCCCGGCCGCGAGGGCGGCGCCGATGCCCGGCAGGCGGGCCTGCAGGTCCCACGCGAAACAGGTGAGGTTGTCGGCGGACCGCAGCGAGATGGCCAGCGCGGCGCTGACCTCGTGCCCGGTGCCGTCCTCCCACCGGTCGGGCAGGTCGCCGTGCATCGCCGGGCCGCCGCCCAGCCCGTGATGGGCGCGGCGGCGCAGCAGTTCCCGGACGACGCCGAGCTTGCCGGCTTCGGCCCAGGACCCGATCGCGTCCCAGCGGCCGAGCAGGCCGATCAGCTCATCGTCGGTCGCGCCCGCGCACCGCCATTCCGGGCCGGACAGGTCCGCGACCGCCGCCGCCAGTTCCGGGCCCGGCGCGCAGGTGTCGCCGGCGCCGCCCTCGTCGAACCCGGCCAGCCGCGGATCCCGGTGCCCGTCCGCAGCCTCCGGTCCGCTGCCACCAGCGGCCCCGCCGTCGGCTGGCGCGGGCTCCCGGGCCGGACGGCGACTGGCCGGCGGTTGCCCATCAGGAGCCGCCGCGCTGCCGCCGGGCGACCCGGAGTCGCGGGCCGGCTCCTCGCCTGGCCCGCGCCCGGAAATCGGCGGCTGCGTCATGAACGCTCCTCATTCGAGTGCTACTTGGTGAGTCTATCTAATTCGAATTCTATCGTCATTAATGACATTCCAGCGGCCCAGATCCCTTACCTGATGGTTACTATTTCCTGTCTTGAGGTGGTTTTTCCGCCCCGTGGGACACTTGGGGCGTGCGCACTTACGGGCTCCGGTTCGATGTGAACTGCTCGATTCTCTTTACCGAGCTGCCATTGCTGCAGCGGCCCGCGGCCGCTAAGGCGGCCGGGTTTGACGGGGTGGAGTTCTGGTGGCCGTGGGACGCGATGGTCCCGTCCGACAAAGACGCGGACGCGTTCGTCGGCGCACTGAGCGACGCCGCGGTTGAGCTGGTCAGCCTGAACTTTCACACCGGGGACATGGCGGCCGGGGAACGCGGGCTCGTGTCTGTGCCGTCGGCGGCCAAGGCGTTCCGGGAGAACATCGGGGCGTGCGCCGAGATCGCCCGGCGCACCGGCTGCCGGCGGCTGAACGCGGCGTACGGGAACCGGGTCGACGGCGTGGACCCCGCGGAGCAGGACGCGGTCGCGATCGAGAACCTCAGACTCGCCGCCCAGGCGGCAGCGAACGCCGGCGCCGCCGTGCTGGTCGAGGCGATCAACTCCGTCGACGTTCCCGCGTTCCCCATCGACACCAGCGCCAAGGCGATCGCGGTTATCGACGCGGTCGGCGCGCCCAACACCGGGTTTCTCGCGGACCTGTACCACCTCGGGAAGATGGGCGAAGACCTGCCCGGCGTGCTGGATCGGTACCGGGAAAAGATCTGGCACGTCCAGGTCGCCGACCCGCCGGGGCGCGGGGCGCCGGGGACTGGGACGGTGGACTTCGAGCCGTTGTTCGGGCAGCTGGCCGAACAGGGGTATAAGGGGTGGGTGGGGCTTGAGTACCTACCGTCCGACGCGTCGGACAGCGCCGGCAGTTTCGGGTGGCTATGAGCGAGACGCTCGTCATCAGGTCGACCCGGATGGTGTTGCCAGATGGGGTGCGGGAGTCGGCGGCGTACGTTCGGGATAAAAAGATCGAATCGATCCACGGATACGACGCGAAGCTTGACGCTGACCGCGAGGTCGATCTCGGCGACCTCGCCCTGCTGCCCGGGCTCGTGGACACGCACGTCCACGTCAACGAGCCGGGGCGGATCGAGTGGGAGGGGTTCGCCTCCGCGACGCGGGCCGCGCTGGCCGGCGGGGTGACGACGATCTGCGACATGCCGCTGAACTCCGTGCCGGTGACCACCTCCGTGGCCGCGCTGCGGGAGAAGGGCGCCGCGGCGGCCGGGCAGTGTGCGGTGGACGTGGCGTTCTGGGGCGGGGCGGTACCAGGGAACGCCGCGGCGATCGGGCCGCTGCTCGAGGCGGGCGTGGTGGGGTTCAAGTGCTTCCTCATCGACTCGGGCATCGCGGAGTTCCCGCCGCTGTCCCGCGACGAGCTGCGGGCGGCGATGAAAGAGCTGGCGGTGGCCGGGGCTCCCATGATCGTGCACGCGGAGGATCCGGCCGAGATCAGTGTGCCGAACGGTCCCGGGTATGACGCCTTCGTCGCCTCCAGGCCTCCGGTGGCCGAACGGCGGGCGATCGAGACCGTCATCAGGGCGGCCGCGGCCACCGGGGTGCGGGCGCACATCGTGCACCTCGCCGCCGCGGAGTGCGCGGCGCTGATCGACTCGGCGCGCGCGGCGGGGATCGACCTGTCCGCGGAGACGTGCCCGCACTACCTCACCTTCGCCGCCGACGAGGTGCCTGAGGGCGCGACCGAATACAAGTGCTGCCCGCCGGTGCGGTACGCGCCCAACAGGGAGGCGCTGTGGCGCGCGCTCGGCGTCGGCGTCATCGACTGCGTCGTGTCCGACCACTCGCCGTGCCCGCCTGCGTTGAAGGACACGGGAGACTTCAGGACCGCGTGGGGCGGGATCGCCTCGCTGCAGATCGGGCTGCCCGCGGTGTGGACCGGGGCGCGGCGGCGCGGGCACTCGCTCGCGGACGTGGCGCGGTGGATGGCCGCGTTTCCCGCGTCGCTGGCGGGGCTGCCGTCGAAGGGACGGATCGCGGCCGGGTGCGACGCGGACTTCGTCGCGTTCGACCCGGACGCTTC
>DATBBI010000171.1:0-2557 GCA_036271115.1 Trebonia sp. | reverse complement strand
CCTGCGCAGCGCCTCGGCGGTCATGTCGACGAGCTCCACCTGGTCGGCGGCGCGCACCACCGCGTCGGGTATGGTCTCCCGCTGCGGCACCCCGGTGATCTGCTCGACGACGTCGTTGAGCGACTCCAGGTGCTGGATGTTCACCGCCGAGATCACGTCGATGCCGGCGTCGAGCAGCTCCTCGACGTCCTGCCAGCGCTTTTCGTGGCGCGAGCCGGGCACGTTGGTGTGCGCGAGCTCGTCGACGAGCGCGATCTGCGGCTTGCGGGCGAGCACCGCGTCGGTGTCCATTTCCTCGAACGTGGCGCCGCGGTAGGTCAGCCGCTTGCGCGGGATGACCTCGAGCCCGTCGAGCAGGGCCGCGGTCTGCGGCCGCCCGTGCGTCTCAGCGAACCCGACGACCACGTCCGCCCCGCGCTCGCCGCGCCGGTGACCCTCACCGAGCAGGGCGTACGTCTTCCCCACGCCCGCGGCGGCGCCCAGGTAAATCCGCAACTGCCCGCGAGGCGTGGTGCGGCCTTCAGCTTGTCCGGCCATACCTCTAATAGTGCGGCAACCTAACTGCTCACCTGCAGACCGTTAACAGCATCCATGCACCCGCCCCCCGTGGCGCGACGCTCCCATGATCACGAAGACTTGTGGCTGCTGCAGCGACCAGAGGCTTTCGTGATCATGGAATTAGCGGCGGCGGGCCGCGAAGAACTGGCTGGCCTGGCGCTGCCACAGCATCACGATGGTGATCAGGCCGACGAGCCAGATCAGGGTGTGGATTGTCTTGATCCCCTGGATGCCGGGGCGGCCGATGGTCCCGATGAATATCAGTGTGTCGATGCCGAACAGCACCGTGCCGACCACCCGGGTCCAGCCTTGGCCCCTGTTCGCCGCCACGGCCAGCGTCAGCCAGAGGCTCACGCCGATCACGCATCCGATGATCACGGCGAGATCGCCCGCGCCGGCGAGGGTGTTGATGCGGTTGATGCCGGCCTGGTCCAAGAAGGGATGGTCGGCCAGGTAAGCAGTCCTGAGATGGCTGATGACCACGAGGTCGATGAACATGCTGAGCACGGTCAGGACCGCACCGCCGTACATCAGCCAGACGGCGGTGACCACCGACGTGGGGCGCCACGGGTGCCGCGGCGCGGGCGTGTACCTGGCGAGCGGGTCCGGCTGCGGCGCTTGCGGCCAGGGGGCCACCGGGCCGGGCACCGGCGACCGTGGCGGGCCCCCCGCAGCGCCAGGGCCGCCGGGGGCTCCAGCGGCGCCGGGGCCGCCAGGACCGTTGCCTCCCCAGCCAGGCGTTCCCTGGCCGCCGGGGGCCATGGTCCCGCCGGGCCGCCGCGCGGCCATGCTCGCGGTGGCGGCGGCGTAGTAGCCGTCCTGCACCATGCCGGCCGGCCCTGATGCGCCGTGCGCCGTGCCGTGCGACGCCGTGCCCGGCCGCGCGGCGTCCACCGCTGCCGATCCGCTCGGAGCGCCCGCGGCCACGGCCGCTCCCGCCACCGCCGGCCCGGATGCCCCGGACACCCCGGACGCTGCCGGCCCGGCGCCCGTCATCCCCGACGACGACGCCGCCGCCCCGGACGGCGGCGCTGGCTCGAGCGAAGCCGGGGCGGCCGCCGCGCCGTCGATGACCTTCGCCACCTCCGCGGGCCAGAACGATGTCGGCGTCGCCGTCACCACGGGCGCCGCCCGCGTGATCGTGGCGCCGAGGGCGGCCAGTTCCGGTCGCTGCTTGGGGTCCTTGGCGAGGCAGGCAGAGATCACCTCGCGCAACTTGTCCGGCACCGATGTCAGGTCCGGCCGCCCGGTGACCACCCGGTACAGCACCGACGCCGCGCTGCCGGCGCCGAACGGCGCGTTGCCGCTGGCCGCGAAGGCGAGCACGCAGCCGAGGGAGAACACGTCGCTTGCCGGGCCCACCGGAGCTCCCTCAGCCTGCTCAGGGGACATGTAGCCTGGCGTGCCGACGACCATCCCGACGGCGGTCAGCTGGGTGCCGTCGAACGCGCGGGAGATGCCGAAGTCGATGACATGCGGCCCGTCCGCCGCGAGCAGCACGTTGGCCGGCTTGAGGTCGCGGTGTACCAGGCCGCACGCGTGCACCGCGCGCAGCGCCTCGGCCAGGCCCGCGCCGAGCCGCCACACGGCGAGCTCAGGCAGCGCGCCATGTCGCGCGACCACGTCGGCGAGCGACGGCCCCGGCACGTACGCGGTCGCCAGCCAGGGCGGCTCGTCGTCGAGGCCCGCGGCGACGACGGGCGCGGTGTACATGCCGCCGACCGCTCGTGCGGCGGCGACTTCGCGGCCGAAGCGGTGCCGGAACTCGGCGTCCCGCGCGAGTTCTGAGTGCACCACTTTGACGGCCACCGCTCGCCCTGCGGGCGAGTAGCCGAGGTAGACCTGGCCCATCCCGCCGGCGCCGAGCCGGGCGCGCAGCTGAAATTCCCCCACACTACGAGGGTCGTTCGCGGAAAGCGGTTCCATCCCTGCTCCCAAGACGCCCAGCGAGACCGCACGCTGAGATTACCCGATGAGTCCCCTGGCGGGCGGCCGGCTG
>DATBBI010000170.1:0-9230 GCA_036271115.1 Trebonia sp. | reverse complement strand
GCCGTCGCGGCCGACCTGCGCGGCTACGGGGGCAGCGACAAGCCGCCCAGGGGGTACGACCTGATCACGGCCGCCGCGGACGCTGCCGGCCTGATCCGCGCGCTCGGCGAGGCCAACGCGGTCGTCGTCGGGCACGACTGGGGCGGGCTGGCCGCGTGGACGCTCGCGTCCTACTTCCCCAAGTCGGTGCGGCGGCTCGCGGTCGTGTCCATGGCCCATCCGCTGCAGCTGCGCACCGCGCTGGCCAGCAGCCCGCTGCGGATCACCAGGTCGCTGTCGGGCGCGCCGCCGTCCGGCACGGCGAAGCGCGGCGGCTACCCGCTGGCCTTCCAGCTGCCGATGATCCCTGAACGGCGGCTGGTGCGCGACAGCGCCGCCCTGGTCGGGTCGATCCTGTCGTCCTGGTCGGCGCCGGGCTGGCCGGACGAGGAAACCGCGCGGGTCTACCAGCGGGCCATGCGGATCCCGCCGGTCGCGCATACTTCGCTGGAGTACCAGCGGTGGTTCGTGCGCAGCGCCTTCCGGCCCGACGGCCTGCGGTACGCCCGGCGCATGCGGTCCCCGATCGCAGCGCCGACCCTGCACCTGCAGGGCACGCTCGACCCGTGCGTGCCGCCGCAGACGGCGCGCGGCGCGGGCCGCTACGTCGAGGCGCCCTACCGGTGGAAGATCATCGACGGGGCGGGCCACTTCCCGCACGAGGAGCGCCCTGAGCTCTTCGACGCCGAACTGCTCGGCTGGCTGGCCGACCCAGAACCCGACCGGTGAGCGTCCCGCGCGACAGGGACCCGGCGGGGCGGCCGCGCAACGCGCGGCCGCGGGACGAACTCGGCAGGCCGCTGCCGCGGTCCGGTGCCGATGGCGCGGCGCGCGTCCCCGACGACCTGGTCGTCACCCCCGCCGAGGCGGCGGTGCTCGGCGGCAGCCTGCTGGCGGAAGGCCGCCCGTTCCACGCCCACGAGGTCTTCGAGGCCGCCTGGAAATCGGCGCCGGACGAGGACCGTGAGTTCTGGCGCGGCCTGGCCCAGATCGCGGTCGGCCTCACGCACGCGCGCCGCGGAAACGCCAGGGGCGCGGTGACCCTGCTCCGCCGCGGCGCCGCCGGGGTGCGCGGCTACGCGGGCGACCCGCCCGGCGTCGATCCTGGTTTCGTGGCCACGAGCGCGGACGACATCGCGAACCGGATCGAGCGCGACGGCCTGGCGGCCGTGCCCGCGGCCAGCCTGCTGTTCCCGCTCCGCCCTGGCGTCCCGGGCGGCTAGTCGCAGCTCTGGGTCGAGACGGGGAAGGTCTGCTTCGCCCCGGCGTTCGCGTCGCTGGCCACTTCCGCGGCGGTCAGCGCGAACCCCGTGTCCGGCGTGCCGACAGCGGCAGCGAAGACCACGCCGTAGACGGTGCCGTCAGGGCTGAGCAGCGGGCCGCCGGAGTTGCCCGGCTCCACCACGGCCTTGATCTCGTAGATCTGCCTGGTGACCTGGCCGGTCTGGTAGATGTCCGGGCCGACGGCACTCTGCATGCCGCCGACCCGCGCGGCCACGGCGGTAAACGGGCGGTTGAGCGGGTAGCCGGCCACCACCGCGTTGGCGCCGTTCTGCGCCTGCCCGGCGAACTGGAGCGGTGTCATGTTCAGGCTGGGCACGTAGAGCACGGCGATGTCAACCTGCGGGTCGTAGAAGACGACCGACGCGCGGTAGGTGGCACCGTCGGGGGTGGTCACCACGGGTCCCTGCGTCACGCCGGCCACCACGTGCGCGTTGGTCAGCACGTGGTGGGGGGCGTAGACGAACCCGGAGCCCTCGATGCTGCGGTCGCAGCTCGGCGCGGTGCCCTGCACCTTGACGACCCGGCTCGCGGCCGCCTTGTAGCCGGGGCTGTTCAGCACGGCGGGGTCGGGCGCCTGCACGGGGAACAGGTGGGCCGCGCCGATGTCGCTGAACACCTGCGGGAACGGGCCGCTGGCGAGCATCCGCCTGAACTCGGAGAACATCGTCTTCGCCGGCGGCGGCATGACCTTGTCCAGGGTGCCGAGCACGGCGGAGTTGTTCACCTGCTGATCGACCACGGGGAACGGGGACGAGATCAGCACCGACCCGATCGCCCAGGCGATCAGCAGCATCGACAGCACGCTGACCCCGGACCCGCCGATCGCGTCGATAGCGGTCGACCCCCGGCCGGTCATCGTCTGCCGCATCGCGGCGCCGACCGACGAGGCGATGAACTGCCCGATGATCGCGAAGCTGACCAGCAGGATCACCGCCACCACGTCCTGCTGGGTCTGGCCGCCCACGATGGCATGCGCGATGGACGGGCCGAATTCCGCGCCAAGCACCGCGCCGCCGACGAAGCCGATGAAGCTCAGCGAGCCGACGATGAAACCCTGCCGGTAACCGGAGACCGCGAACGCGGCGGCAATAACGAGCAGGGCTAGGTCAAGCAGATCACCGCGCACCAATTCAAGGTATCCGGTGTTGCCTCCAGCCGAGATGGCATCGCCAGGGGTGAAGACTCCCTTAACTGTCCGCCTTAACGGTCCGCCGCGCTACGCCTTGCCGTGCCGCACCGCGTACACGGCCGCCTGGGTCCTGTCCTGCACGCCAAGCTTGGCGAGGACCGCGCTCACGTGCGCCTTCACCGTTTTCTCCGAGACCCGCAGCAGCCGCGCGATCTCCCTGTTGGACTTGCCGTCCGCGATCCCGGCGAGCACCTCCCGCTCGCGCGCGGTCAGCGTGTCCGCCCGCGATCCGCGGACCAGCGAGCCAATCGCCTCCGGGGCGAGCAGCACGTTCCCGTCGTGCACCGCGCGGATGGCGCGGACCAGCGCGGCGGGGTCGATGTCCTTGTACACCACGCCGGCGGCGCCCGCCCGCACCGCTGCCGCGGCCGCGCTCGGCTCGGTGGCGCTGGTCAGCACCAGCACCCGCAGGCCCGCGGCGCGCAGCGGCCGCAGCACGGCGACGCCGTCCATGCCGGGCAGCTTCAGGTCGAGCAGGACGATGTCCGGGCGCAGCGATTCGGCCAGCGATATCGCGGCCGGTCCGTCGCCGGCTTCGCCCGCCACCGTCATGTCGTCCTGCACCTCCAGCAGCGCCCGCAGGCCCTGCCGCACCACCGGGTGGTCGTCCACGATGAGCACGCTGATCACGCCGGCACCGCCAGTCTGACCTTGGTGCCGGCGCCGGGTTCTGAGGTAATCCTGAGCGTCCCGCCGACCGCGGCCGCCCGCTCCCGCATCGACGCCAGCCCGAGCCCGCCGGACGCTCCGACGGCAGCGAGCGCCTGATCGAACCCGGTCCCGTCGTCCGAAACCTCGAGCACCACCCGCCGGGAGGTCCGCGTCAACCGCACGGAGATCTTCGTGGCGGCCGCGTGGCGCAGCGCGTTGTTCAGCGCCTCCTGACCGACCCGGAACGCCGCCGCCTGCACCCGCGGCTCCAGTTCCGGCAGTTCGGATGCCGTCACCAGGACCTCGACGCCGTACGCCCGCGCGGCGAGCTGGGCGTACCGGCGCAGCGACTCGGCGAGCCCGTCCAGTTCCGGCGGCGCGAGGCCGTCGATGACCGCGCGCAGTTCCGCGTGTGCCTGCGCGCCGATATCCGCGATCGCGGCGAGTTCGGCCGACACGAGCGCGGGATCCTTGCCGACCAGCATCTCGGCGGCCCGAGTGTGCGCCCGGATGGAGAACAGCCGCTGGGACACCGCGTCGTGCAGTTCGCGCGCCAGCCTGGCCCGCTCTTCGAGCACCGACGCTTCCCGGCTCCGTTCGTACAGCCGCTCGTTGGACAGGGCGATCGCGGCGTGCGCGGCGAAGAGCGTGAGCAGTTCCTCGTCGCGGTCGGTGAACTCCCCCGACTGCTTGTTCGCCACGAAGATGATGCCGAGCACCTCGGTGCCACGCCGCACCGGCACGCCGAGGAAGCCGGTCATTTCGGGGTGCGCGGGGGGCCAGCCCTCGAACCTGGGGTCCGCCCTGATGTCCGTCAGCCGTTCCGGCGCGCCGGACTTCAACAGCGCGGCCAGCATTCCGTGCTGCCGTGGCAGCGGGCCGATCGCGCGCTGCCTGGCCCGGGAAATCCCGTCGGTCACGAACTCGGCGAACGAGCCCCGGTCGTCGGGCACGCCGAGCGCGGCGTACCGCGCGTCCACCAGAGTCCGCGCGGACCGCACGATCGCCGCGAGCGCGTCCCGCGTGCCCAGCGTGCCGCTCACCGCCAGCACGGCCTGGCTGACCGAGCGCAGTTCCGCGAGGTAGCTTTCCACGCTTCCGACGGTATCCCGGCCGGCGCCAACCGGGATCCGGCGCTGGTCCTAAGACCATCGGACGGTGCCCGCCGAGGCCGCCGGCCGATGCGGTGCCCGTGGTTGCGGCCTAGCGTCGAAGCCATGAAGAAAGCACTAATCACCGGAGCTTCCCGCGGCCTTGGCCGGGCACTGGCTGACGGCCTGGCGGCGGCGGGCTACTCGCTCGTCATCGACGCCAGGGACGCCGGAGCGCTCGACGCGGCGGCCGCCGCGATCCGGGCCAGCGTGCCGGGCGCCGAGGTCATCGCGGTGCCGGGAGACGTCACGGACCCTGCACACCGGTCCGCGCTCCGCGCGGCCGCCGGCCAGCTCGACCTGCTGGTGAACAACGCCAGCACGCTCGGCGCGGCGCCGCTGCCCGCGCTGGCCGATTACCCGCTCGGCGAGCTGCGCACCGCGTTCGAGACAAACGTGCTCGCACCGGTCGCGCTGGTCCAGCTGTTCCTGCCGGCGCTGCGCGAGCGCGGCGGCGCGGTCCTCAACATCACTTCGGACGCGGCGGTCGAACCGTACTCAGGCTGGGGCGGGTACGGCGCGGCCAAGGCGGCTCTGGAGCAAGCGTCGAATGTGCTCGCCGCCGAGGAGCCCGCGATCCGGGTCTGGTGGGTCGATCCCGGCGACCTTCGCACCGACATGCACCAGGCGGCGTTCCCCGGGGAGGACATCTCCGACCGACCGCTGCCGTCGTCGGTGGTGCCCGCCCTCGTGCGGCTCGCCGAACAGCGGTTGCCGAGCGGCCGTTACGCGGCCGCGGAGCTGGTGCCGGCATGACCGCGACCGTCGACTTCGCGCTGCCCGCCGAGCTCGAGGCCCAGGGGCCGCCAGAGTGCCGCGGCCTGCCGCGCGACGGAGTCCGGATGCTGGTCAGCCGCGCCGCCAGCGGGACGGTCACCGATCACCGGTTCACCGACCTGCCGCGGCTGCTGCTCCCTGGCGACCTGCTCGTCGTCAACACGTCAAAGACCCTGCCGGCGGCGGTACCGGCCGGCCCGGGCCTGACGGTGCACTTCGGCACCGCCCTACCGGACGGCACCTGGCTGATAGAGCTGCGGATCCCGCAAGGCAAGTCCACTATCCCGAACGATCTCGTGTCTCCGCCCAGGATCATCCCGTTGCCCGGCGGCGCGGAACTCGAGCTCCTCAGCCGCGCCACGGCACGGCTGTGGCACGCGAAGCTCTCGGTGGCCGTGCTGCCGTACCTGCTGCGGTACGGCCAGCCGATCAGGTACTCGTACGCGGCGCGGCCGTGGCCGCTGGAGGCGTACCAGACGATCTTCGGGCGCCAGTATGGCAGCGCCGAGATGCCGAGCGCCGCCAGGCCGTTCAGCCCTGAGGTGGTGACGGAGCTCGTCACGCGCGGGGTGACGATCGCCCCGATCACGCTGCACTGCGGCGTTTCCTCACTGGAGGCGGACGAGGACCCGTACCCGGAGCAGTATGACGTGCCGCCGGCCACCGCCCGCCTGGTCGACCTGACAAGGCGATCCGGCGGCCGGGTCATCGCCGCGGGCACGACAGTGGTCCGCGCGCTGGAAACCGCGGCCCGCGGCCCGCAAGCCGGCTGGACGTCCCTGGTGGTGACCGCGGAAATGGAGCTGCGGGCGGTGGACGGCCTGCTCACCGGCCTGCACGAGCCGCGATCGTCGCACCTGCGCCTGCTGGCCGCGTTCCACGACTCAGGCCTGCTCGCCGAGTGCTACGAGGCCGCGGTGTCGCACGGCTACCTCTGGCACGAGTTCGGCGACGTCCACCTCATGCTGCCCTAGGCCGCGCCCTTGGGGAGTTCGCGGATGTTACGCGGGTCCCAGGGGCGCTCCCAGCCGCCGAGGTTGAGCAGCCGGTCGACAATCAGCGCGGTGAATCCCCAGATCAGCATCGAGCCGATGTGGAACGCGGGGCCTGTGCGACCGCTCGGGTGGCGGAACATGACCCGGTGGGCGGGGTCGGCCAGGCTGCTCACTGGGATCCGCTCGACAGCGGCCACTTCCCCGATGTCCATTGGCCGCACCGCCGACGGCTCACGCCACCAGCCCAGCACCGGGATGACACGGAACTCGCTCCGCTCGATGAACAGCTCGGGCAGCGTGCCGAGTACGTCAACCCCGGCCGGGTCGAGGCCGGTTTCCTCGGCTGCCTCGCGGAGAGCGGCCGCGACGGGGCCGTCGTCGGAGTCCTCGATCGCGCCGCCGGGGAAGGCCGGCTGCCCGGCGTGCCGGCGCAGCCCCTCGCTGCGCTGGATGAACAGCAGGTCCGGGCCGTCGGGCCCGTCGCCGAAGAGGATGAGCACGGCGGACCGCCTGCCACCCGACGTAGGTGGGCGCACGACCCGCGGCACGTCCATGGCGGCGGCCGCGGCCGCGAGATCCCGCAGCCACTGCGGTGCCTGGTTCACGAGAACGGGCCGTCCTTCACGAGCTTCGCGGCGGTCGCCGCGTCTGTTGGCCCGAGCCCGAACGACGGGCACCAGTCCGCCACCGGGCATACCCCGCAGGCCGGCTTGCGGGCGTGGCAGATCCGCCGGCCGTGCCAGATCAGCCGGTGCGACAGCATGACCCACTCCGAGCGCGGGAACAGCGCGCCGACCTCCGCCTCCACCTTGACCGGGTCGTCGCTCGTCGTCCAGCCGAACCGCCGGGACAGCCGCCCGAAGTGGGTGTCCACGGTGATGCCAGGGATGCCGTACGCGTTGCCGAGGACCACGTTCGCCGTCTTGCGCCCGACGCCGGGCAGCGTGACCATCTCGTCCAGGGTCCGCGGCACCTGACCGCCGAACCTGTCCCGCAGCTCCGCGGAAAGGCCCATCACCGACTTCGTCTTCGCCCGGAAGAACCCGGTCGGCTTGAGGATCTCCTCTACGTCCTCGGGGTTGGCGGCGGCCAGGTCCTCGGGCGTGGGGTACTTGGCGAACAGCGCCGGCGTGGTCAGGTTCACCCGCTTGTCGGTCGTCTGCGCCGACAGCACGGTGGCCACGAGCAGCTGAAAGGGATTCGCGAAGTCCAGTTCGGTGTGCACGTCCGGGTAGATCTCCGCGAGCACCCGGTTGATCTTCCGCGCGCGACGCACCAGCGCCGTGTGCGTCTCGGGGGTCTTGACCGCCATGCGCTTAGCGTATTACCGGGCTAATGACGGCGGCGCAAGGTCAGCACGGCGCAGTCGACCCGCGGCCGCGGCCGGAACGCGTGCCGCGGGACCGCGAGCCCGGCGGCCGGGACGAACCGCCTGGCGGGAGCGCCGCCGGATACGTACTTGCGCACCACGGCTCGCTGCAGCACGAGGTCGGCGGCGGTCAGCTTGCTGTCCCGCGCGAGCAGCAGCCGGAGCAGCTCAGCCGTGATCGAGAACGGCGGGCTGGCCACCACCCGGAACGGCCGGCCTGGCAACCGAAGTTCCGCCGCGTCCGCGCACAGCACTGTCACACCGGGAAAGCGCTCCCGCAGGACGCGCGCCCGTCCCGTGTTGAGCTCGACCGCGATCACCCGCGCCCCGGCACGCACCAGGTGCGCGGTTAGCGCGCCCTCGCCGGCACCGATGTCGAGCACCAGCTCACCCGGCCGTACCCGGGCCGCCGCGACGACGCGGCCGGCCCAGTCATCATCGAGCCGGTGCCAGCCCCACGCCCGGCGTGACCGCTCCGCGGCGGGCACGGCGGACCATCATCATGCAGGAACCCACGCCGCGACGGTAGCCCTCGCCAGCGCCACGGGCAATCTATTTAGAGCACCTCTGAACGCTATTTGGAGCCCCCCTCAATGTGGTCGATGTGACATCGTCCACCAAAGAGCGTGGTCGATGGGACATCGAGCACGTTCCCCGGCATAGTGGCCTGTGGCTAAGGAGGCTGCGGTGACAGACGCGCAGTTGGACAGAACCAGGCGGTTCTGGGACCAGTACGCGGGGCGCTACGACCACCGGATCGCGCACACCGAGCGGATGCTGTTCCCCGGCGGCCGGGATTGGGCCTGCGCCCAGGCCGACGGTGACGTGCTCGAGGTCGCCGTCGGCACCGGGCGCAACCTGCCTTACTACCCGCGGGTGCAGTCGCTGACCGGTATCGACCTCAGCCCTGGCATGCTCGCGGTGGCCCGCCACCGCGCCCTGGCGCTAGGCATCTACGCGGACCTGAGCACCGGGAACGCGGAGGCGCTGGAGTTCGGCGATGCGACGTTCGACACGGTCGTGTGCACGATCTCGCTGTGCAACATCCCCGATGACCGGGCCGCCATCAAGGAGATGTACCGCGTGCTCAAGCCCGGCGGCCGGCTGGTGCTGCTCGACCACGTGGCCAGCGACCGCGCCTGGCTGCGCGTCGGGCAGTGGCTGCTCGAGCAGGTAACCAGGCGGACGAATGGTGACTACCAGACCAGGCGGCCGCTGCCGCTCGTCGAAGCGCAGGGGTTCGTGGTCAGCCACAGCGAGCGGACCCGATTGGGGTGGGTCGAGCGCCTTGTCGCCGTCAAGCCAGCGGTATAGCACTGGTAAGTATGCGTACCAGGGCAGCGATCATCAGGGAACCGGGCAAGCCGTGGGAGGTCACCGAACTCTCGCTGGACGAGCCCCGGCAGGGCGAGGTGCGGATCGCCTTTAAGGCGTCCGGCCTGTGCCACTCCGACGAGCACATCCAGACCGGCGACAGCACCGGCCGGCTGCCGATGGTCGGCGGCCACGAGGGCGCGGGGGTGATCGAGGCCGTCGGGCCGGGCGTGACCCGGGTGAAGGTCGGGGACCACGTGGTGTGCTCGTTCATCCCGGCCTGTGGGACGTGCCGGTACTGTTCCACCGGCCGGCAGAATTTGTGCGACTGGGGCGCGCAGATGATGACGGGGATGCTGGCCGACGGAACCTTCAGGTTCCACGACGACGACGGAGCTGACCTGGGCGGGTTCTGCATGCTCGGCACCTTCGCCGAGCGCGCGGTGGTCTCGCAGAACTCC
>DATBBI010000169.1:0-4943 GCA_036271115.1 Trebonia sp. | reverse complement strand
GCGATGCCCGCGTCGCCGACGGTGGCCTCCTCGTTCTCCACCGCGTACCCGGCGCCGCGCACCTGCGACAGCGCCCGGGTGAGCGTGTTGCGCGTCGTCTTCGTGCGGCCGGTCAGCGGCGCCAGGTCGGCGGTGAGCGCCTGGGCGCGCTGCGAGGCAGGCAGGTTGGCGACGATCGCGTGGCCGAGCGCGCAGGCGTGCCACGGGATCGCGGCGCCGACCTCAAGGATCTGCACCGTGTTGTCCGGGCGGAACACGTGATGCAGCACGATGACCCGGCTGCCGGACAGCGTCGCGACCCAGACGGCCTCGCCCGCCTGCTGGGCGAGCGACTCGGCCCAGCGCAGCGACCTGGCCCGCAGCTCGGAGCCGTCCAGGTAGGCGTTGCCGAGCTGGAGCACGCCGGGGCCGAGGCTGTACTTGCCCGTGTCCGGATCCTGGGCGACCAGGTCGTCCGCCTCCAGGGTGCGCAGCAGCCCGTGCACGGTGGGCTTGGCGAGTCCGAGCCGGTCGGCGATCTCGGTGACGCCGAGGCGCGGCGTACCGGAGCCGAGAACGACGAGGATCTGGGCCGCGCGCTGCACCGACTGGATCATGACGCCCTTTCTCATTCAGCTTCTTATACAGCCCATGCCTATTCAGCAATGCCGAACAACATTCAGGATATGCCATGCCAGAGGTAGGGCCACAGGTAGGGATCGTGCTGGTGTCGCACAGCGCCCGGCTTGCCGACGGCGCGGCGGACCTGGCCGCGCAGGTCAGCGGCGGAACGGTCACGGTTGCCGCGGCCGGCGGCACCGACGACGGCGGTCTCGGCACCAGCGCGGCGAAGGTCGAGCGGGCGGTGCGCCGCGCCGACGGCGGCGCCGGGGTCCTGGTGCTGGCCGACCTGGGCAGCGCGGTGCTGACCGTGCGGGCGATGCTCGGCGACCTGCCCGACGTGACCGTGGCCCTGGCGGACGCTCCCTTCGTCGAGGGCGCGGTCGCGGCGACCGTGACCGCCGCGGGAGGCGCGGACCTGACGGCTGTCACCAAGGCGGCGGAGGAGGCGTGGCATGCCAGAAAGCTCTGAGTCGATCACCCTGTCCGGGGACCTGCACGCCCGCCCGGCGGGCGCCGTGGCGGTCGCGGCGGGGCGATTCGCCGCCGCGGTGTCGGTCACCGCGGGCACCCGGACGGTCGACGCTAAGAGCGTGCTGGGCATCATGGGCCTGGGCGCGACGAGCGGGCAGCAGGTGACGGTGTCCGCCGACGGCCCCGACGCGGCGAAGGCGGTGGCGGCGCTGATCGCCATCCTCGGCGACGCGACGCGGGTTGGCGGCTAGGCCCGTGTTATCGGCTAGTCCCGTGTTATCGGTTGATTGAGCCAGTCGAGCAGCAGGGCGTTGAGGGTTTCAGGTGCGTCCAGCGGGATCCAGTGGCTGGCGCCAGCGATCTCCTCGTACCGCCAGGTGCCCTTGACGAGGTGGCCGGAGGCGCGCATCCGCTCGCCGTCCAGGTAAAGGTCGCCGTCGGACCAGACGCCGAGCGTGGGCATCGTGACCGGCGGGAACTCGGGCCGCGGGCCTGGCGGCCGCGGGGCGAGGTTGGCGCGGTACCAGTTCAGCGAGGCGGTCAGCGCGCCGGGCCTGGACAGGTCCGCGATTGCCCGGTCGACGTCGGAATAGCCGGCCGCGAGGTCGCGCAGCCAGGCCCAGTCGTTGTAGGCGATGCTCGCTTCCGCGACGCCCTCGAACTGGAAGAACAGCTGGTACCAGGCCATCTCGCGCTGCCGCCGCGTCATCGGCGCGCCCAGGTGCGGCACCGACAGCGCGGTCAGCGTGCGGACCCGGTCCGGGAGGTACATGGCGGTCAGCCAGGCGACCGCCGCGCCCCAGTCGTGCCCGACGACGTGCGCCACCTCGACGCCGCAGGCGTCCAGGACGGCTGCCACGTCGGCGACCGAGTTGCTCAGCTGATAGGCGTCCGTCTCGTCAGGGCGCCCGCTGCGGCCGAACCCGCGCAGGTCGGGCGTGATGACACGGAACCCGTGCGCGGTCAGGAAGAGGACTTGGTGGCGCCACAGCGCGGATGAGTCCGGCCAGCCATGCAGCAGCAGAACTGGAGTGCCGTCGCCCTGCTCTTCGGAGTGGTGGTCCCCGGCGTACAGTTCGACGCCGCCGGAATTCACGATCACGACAGCATCTTTAGCACCTCAGCGCGCGACGGTCCAGGGGCCGTCCACGGGTCGCGGCCGCCGGCGGTCGCCAGCGCGGCGGCCTCGGTGATCTTCCGCGCCAGGCCGGGGCGGGTCATGATCTCCTGCGGCGGCGCCAGCATCGTGACCATCTCCATGAACGCGCGGAACACGTCCGCGTCCCACGTCATGGCCGCCTGCAGGTCCCGCAGCGGGGCGCCCGCCAGGTCGGGGACGTCCTGGCTCGGAGAGCGGCCCTGGATCACGGCGGCGACCTGCGCGATGCGCTGGCTGTCCAGGTAGACCGTGTTCCGGTACCAGGGGAGCAGCCGCTGCCTGGTCAGCCTGTCGTACTCGAGCGCGAGCGTGAACGGGTCCTTGACGTGATCGGCGACGGCTTCCGCCACGATGGCGGCGTGCATCAGGCCGAGCGTCATGCCGCGGCCGAGGGAGGGGTTGGTGCTCGCCCACGCGTCGCCGACGCTGAGCACCCCGGTCGCCGCAGGCACGCCCGCCCGGACGATGGCGCGGATCCGGTTGACCGTGCCCGCGGCGAGCACGCCGGTGACCGGCTCGCCGCCCGCGATGAGGCGGGCGTGCAGCGGGCACTCGCTCACCAGCCGGGTCCAGTGCCGTTCATCCCGCAGCCGCCGCAGCGCGCGGTCCTGGGAGTGGATGGAGACCGTCACCGACCAGGTGCCCGCGTCGGCCGGGGTCGTGAGGATGGAGTAGCAGTCGAACGGCGTGAGGTTGCCGGTCAGCGGCGCCGGCGGCGGCTCGCCGGGGCGGGCGCGGAAGAACCGGGAGTAAGAGGTGAAGCCGGCGTCGTCGGCGCGTTCGGCCACCTCGTACAGGCCGGCCGCGTCGACCCACACCGGCAGCGGGGAACCCCGGCCCATGGCGTCGATCACCAGGTCGGCGTGCAGCTCCCTGTTGTTGTGCAGGCGGACCCCGGTCACCTGCCGCGACCTGGTGGTCAGCAGGCCGGTGACCCGCGCGCCGCGGCGGACCTCCACCAGCCTGCCTGCCGTGCCCGCCATCGCCTGCTCGAGCACCGGCCGCCGCGCGTTGACGGTCAGGAACTTGCCGTCGTCAGGGCGCGGCGCGCGGTCAGTGATCCCCGGCGGCAGCGCGGACAGCATGGTGTGCGGGACGGCGCCGGCGTCCCTGATGGCGCAGGCCATCTCGGGCAGGTGCTCCTCCAGCACGCGCAGGCCCTGCGGCAGCAGGTAGTGCGGCTGCCGGAACTGCATGACGCCCTGCCGCTCCCAGTGATCCCAGGCCTCAGCGGGAGTGGCCGGCGGCGGCGCCGGGTCGCGCTCGAGAATGGTGACGTCGTGCCCCTGCTTCGCGACCATCAGCGCGGTTGCGAAGCCTATTAATCCGCTGCCAATGACCACAATGCGTGCCATTGCGCTCACTCCTCGCATATGAGGTTTGCAGACATACCATCGCACGACCGCGCTGATCTGAGAAGTATCCGCAGGTGAGCAAAACCGTCACTGCAAATTGCAATCAGACTACTACTCTAAGTAACTAGCGAATCGTGGGGGCAGGCCGGCGTCAGACCAGGCCAGCGTCGTGGGCGAGGAGCGCGATCTGGGTGCGGTTGGTGGCGCCGAGCTTGGTCAGGATATGAGTGATGTGCGCCTTCACGGTGGGCACGCTCATGTAGAGCCGGGCGGCGATCTCGGCGTTGGTCTCGCCCTGGGCGATGCCGAGCACGACCTCGTGCTCGCGCGGGGTCAGGCCGGCCAGCGCCGCGCGGGCCTTGTTCTTGGTGCCTGACTCGGCCACGGCCCGGTCCATCAGGCGGCGGGTGATAACCGGGGAGAGGATGGGATCGCCGGCCGCGACCCGGCGGATCGCGTCGACGATCTGGGCGGGCGGGGAGTCCTTGAGCAGGAAGCCGCTGGCGCCGGCCCGCAGGCCGCCGAGCACGTTCTCGTCGGCGTCGAAGGTGGTCAGCACGATCACCTCGGGAGCGCGCGGCCTGGCGCGGAGTCGGCGCGTGGCGGTGATCCCGTCGGTGCGCGGCATCCGCAAGTCCATCAGCACGACGTCGGGCGCGTGCGCGTCGACCGCGGCTGGCACCTCGGCGCCGTCGGCGGCCTCGCCGACCACCTCGATGCCATGCGCGCCGTCGAGCATCATCGTGAGCCCGGCCCTGACGAGGGCGTCGTCGTCGACGAGCAGCACCCGGATGCGCTGTGCTGTTTCGCCGGTCCGCGCTGTTTCGTCAGTCATTGGGCGTCGGTCATTCCGGCACCGCTGGTTCCGCAGGCTCTACTGCTTCCGCTGTCTGCGCTGGCCAGGGCAGCCAGGCGCGCAACACGAACTCGCCGTCCGCACTGATCGTATGGTCGATCTCCCCGCCGGCCAGCCGCACCCGTTCGGTCAGCCCGATCAGGCCGGTCCCGCTCCCGTTGATGACCGGGTCGGCCGGCCCCACCGGGTTGGCGAGTTCGACGACCAGCCTGCCGCCGGGTTTCCCGGCGAGCAGCACCCGGACCGGCTGCCCTGGCGCGTGCTTGCGGGCGTTGGTCAGCCCCTCCTGCACCACCCGGTAGGCGGTCCTGCCCAGCCCTCCGGGCAGGTCCTCCGGCTGCGTCACCCGTCGCGTCACGTCGACGGCGGTGCCGGCGTCCCGGGTCTCCGCGATCAGCCCGTCCAGGTCCGCCAGCCCGGGGAGCGGATGCTTCCCGTCGACGTCGTCGTCGTCCCGCAGCACGGTGATCACCTCGCGGAGCTCGTCGAGCGCCTGATG